>CAIOYU010000101.1 GCA_903862565.1 uncultured Actinomycetes bacterium
CACCACCACCCCGCACACCGAGTTCGAGGGCAGCGTCTACATCCTGTCCAAGGACGAGGGCGGTCGGCACACGCCGTTCTTCAACAACTACCGTCCGCAGTTCTACTTCCGCACCACCGACGTGACCGGTGTTGTGACGCTGCCGGAGGGTACGGAGATGGTGATGCCGGGTGACAACACCGACATCACGGTGAAGCTGATCCAGCCCGTCGCCATGGATGACGGTCTGCGCTTCGCGATCCGCGAAGGCGGCCGTACCGTCGGCGCCGGCCGGGTCACCAAGATCCTCAAGTGATCTAGCACCAACCAAGCGCGAAGGCGGCGCTCACCTGCGGGTGGGCGCCGCTTTCGCATTCGGCGGGTCCAGTGCGCAGTGTTAGGTTAGGTCTCGTGAACACCGATCCGGCTGGTAAGGGGCGTCGCGCCGCGATCGTCGGCGGCTCGGCACTCGTGCTGTCGACGGCGCTCGGGGCGGCCCTGGTGCTGGTTCACTCCGGCGACGAGCAGGAGACGCCGGGTGCTCTGGCATCGGTCCAGCCGTCCGCCGAAGCCCGGCTTCCCGAGCCGGTTCCGGCCTCCAGCGCTCCCGCGCCGGCAGTTGCCGAACCGCAGCCGGCTGCTCCATTTCCGGCCCCGGGCTTCCCGGCGACCCCGGTCTACTCCCCGGCTCCGGCACGGGCGTTCCAAGCGGGGCCGCCACCGCCGATCGATTGGAATGCCCTCGTGGCTGCCGTCGTGAACACCCGGAATGCCATGGAAGTCAGCCTGCCTGCACCACCGGGCGCTGCCGAAGTTTCCGACGGGGTCTCCGGTGGCCTGCGTGCCGCGACGACGCTGGTGACGGACCTGGTCATGTACGCCGCCTACTCCGGCGACGGCCAGAATTTCCTGGCGCAGATGCAGAGCTCACTGAACAGCCTGCCCGCCCCCACCGCGGGAGTGCCCGAGTTGCCGGTATTTTCCGCGCCCGACTTCTCCGGACTGTCCGCGGCCTTTGAAGCCTTTGCGGCCCAACCCCAACCGATCGGCGTGACCGGTCCGCCGCCCCAACTGCCCCCGCGCCCGGCAACGGAGCAGGAAGACCCCGAAGCACCGGCGCTGCCGCCGGCGGACCTGTCCTTGATGTGGGCGCCACCGCCGACTCCGCCTCCGCCGATCTGGTTGCCGAGCAGCACGCAGATCCTCGGCTCCCCGTTCTGACCGGCTCTGCACACGGGCACAGCAATGTTGGCGCGCTATCTCAAGGCACAGGCCTCCGTCCTGATCTTCGGCGGCTTGGTGGGTCCCATTTTTCTCATCGTCTACTTCGCGCTGGGGACGATGGCTCGGCCATACCTGCAATGGATGTTCTGGGTCGGGCTTTTCATCACCGCCGCCGACGTGCTGGCCGCGTTGGCACTGGCCAATGCCGGCGCCAAGGCCGACGCGCGGCAGGAAATGCTCAGTGGGCGTGGCCTGCTCACGGTGGCGCGCATCACCGGGATTTCCGACACCTCCTGGTTCGTCAACGACCAGCAGATGATCAAGGTGGGACTGCATGTCGATGTGCCCGGGACGCCGGGGTTCGACACTGAGGAGACCATGGCGTCGAGTCCGACCAGGATGCAGATACTCAACGCCCACAAGCTTGTCGCGCTGGTGGAACCCGGCACCCAGAACTATGAAATCGACTGGAACGCAAGCGCATTGATTGCCGGAGTGGTGCCCGCTGAATTCACCCTCGACGAGGATGGCAAGACCTACGACCTCACCGGTCAGGCCGGACCGCTGCTGGAGATCCTGCAGGTTCTGCACTCCAACGGCGTTCCGGTCAGCGGGACGATCGACATCCGCTCCAATCCCATTGCGCGGCAGCAGGTCATGAGCATCGTGCGACGTGCCGGGTCGGGCCAGGCGGTCGCAGCCGCCCCGGTCGTCTCGTTTGCCCCCGGGCCGCCGGCGTTTGCGCCGCCGACGGTCTCGCAACGGCTGCAGGAACTCGAGACCTTGCGCGCCACCGGGGTCGTCACCGAGGCCGAATACAGCGCCAAACGTCAGCGAATACTCGATGACCTGTGACCGGATCTGTGACTGAAGGGAAAGCAATGGCCGAACGGCAAGGAGCACTGGCGGGACGGGTGGCGTTCGTCACCGGAGCGGCCCGCGGTCAGGGCCGCGCCTACGCGGTGCGACTGGCTCGGGAGGGTGCCGACGTCGTCGTCAGTGACATCTGCGGGCCGATATCTGACACGGTCCCCTACGGCGCGGCGACCCCGGAGGATCTCGCCGAGACCGTCCGTCTCGTCGAGGCCGAGGGCGCGGCGGTCCTGGCGAGGCAGGTCGACATCCGCGACGATCCGGCGTTACGGCAACTCGTCGCCGACGGTGTCGAGAGGTTCGGCCGCCTCGACATCCTGGTGGCCAACGCCGGTGTGCTGAGTTGGGGCCGGCTGTGGGAGATCAGCGACGAGCAGTGGAACACGGTCATCGACGTCAACCTCACCGGCACCTGGCGGACCCTGCGGGCGGTGATCCCGGCCATGATCGATGCCGGCAACGGTGGGTCGATCATCATCGTCAGCTCGTCCGCGGGCCTCAAGGCCACCCCCGGTAACGGCCACTACGCGGCCTCGAAACATGGGCTCACCTCGATGACCAACACGCTGGCCTTGGAGCTGGGGGAGTACGGCATACGGGTCAATTCGATCCACCCGTACTCGATCGCCACCCCGATGATCCAGAACGAAGCGATGCTGGGCGTTCTGGGTGCGCACCCGAGTTACCTGCACAGCTTCGCGCCGATGCCGTACCTGCCGGTCAGTGACGGCGCCCACGAAGGGGCCAAGCTCACCGATTTCATGGCGCCCGAACAGGCTGCCGACGTGGTGTCCTGGCTGGCCGGCGACGGGTCAGGGCTGATCTCGGGGTCGCAGATCGCGATCGACCGCGGCGTGATGAAGTACTGAATCACGCGATTGGGGCCGGCGTGATGAAGTACTGAATCACGCGATTGGGGCCGGCGTGATGAAGTACTGAATCACGCGATTGGGGCCGGCGTGATGAAGTACTGAACCTAACCGGGAAGCACCAGGACCGGCACCGGGCTGACCCGGAGGATCTTGGTGCCACGCGATCCGAGGAACACGTGCGCGATGCCGGCCCGCGGTGAGGTTCCCAGCGCGAGGATCTCGCCGTCCTCCCACTCCGCGTCGTCCATCGCCTGATCCCACCCGTTGCCGCTGACCACCTGCAACGCCACGTCGTCGCCCACCACGCCGTCGGTGCGCAGTTGCCCGAGCATCTCGCCGGCCTGCGTTTCCCACGCGGCCAGAATCGAGTCCTCGGCATGCAGGCCGACCTCGGGCGGATACATGGTTCGGCCACGCACGGCGAAGGTGATCACCCGCAGCGGCACTTCGAGTCGCTCGGCCAGTGCGGCGATCTTCCTGACCACGTCGACCGATTCCGGAGTGCCGGGATAGCCGCAGGTGATTCGGGTCAGGTTGCCGCCGCGCGGCCCGCGGTAGCCGCGGGGCGCGATCAACACCGGTACCGGGGACGAGTGCAGCAGCCGGTCCGCAGTTGATCCGATCACCACCTGGCCGAGCTGGCCGCTGGACGACGACCCCAGGACCAGCAGTTCGGTGTCGAGTTCGTCGACGACCTCGATGAGGCCGCCGGAGACCGACCGGTGGGCGTGGCTGTGGAACGCTACCTCGTCCGGATGGGCGATCGACTTCAGCTCACGTTCGGCCTCGCGCGCCGAATCGGCGGCCAATTGGTCGGCCCAGGCGGCGTATTCGGCGTCCACCCGCGCGGGCGACGGGAAGGTCCACGGTTTGGGAACCACGGTCGCGACGGTCAGCGACGTGCGCAGGGAGCGTGCCGTACTGGCCGCGAGGTGCAGGGGAGCGGTGCCGCTCTTGCCCGCCAGATAACCGACAACGACCGTCACGGCATGTCCTTCGGAGGATGGATCACTTCAACACCGGTGACGTTGGAGGCCGTCACCACGCCGGGGTTGAGCGCACTGTGGTGCCGACTCCACGCGAAGTAGAAGGCCAGGGCAACCGACACCCACAACGCGAACGCCAGCCAGGTGTACCAGGGCAGGCTGAACAGGATGTAGGCGCAGGCGAGGACCGTCAGAACCGGAGTGACCGGGTAGCCCGGCACCTTGAACCCGCGGGGCAGATCGGGTTCCCGTTTACGCAGGAGCACCACGCCGATCGCGACCACGATGAAGGCCGTCAGGGTTCCGATCGACACCAGGTCGGCCAGATAGTCCAGTGGGATGAACCCGGCCAGGATCGCCACCACGATCGCGACGATGACGGTGTTGCGCACCGGGGTCATCGTCCGCGGGTCGACCTTGGCGAAGGTCGCGGGCAGCAGACCGTCGCGACCCATCGCGAACAGGATTCGGGTTTGGCCGTACAGCGTCACCAGGGTCACCGAGAAGATCGAGATCACCGCGCCGACCGCCAGAACGGTGCCCCAGTAGTGCGCGCCGGTGACCTTGTCCAGGATGGCGGCCAGGCCGGCCTTCTGCTCGGCGAACTCGGGCCAGGCCTGCGCGCCCAAGGCTGCCACCGCGACCAGGAGGTAGACGGTGGTCACCGTGATCAGAGCCGCGATGATGGCCTTCGGCATGGTCCGTTGCGGGTCCTTCACCTCATCGCCGGCGGTGGACACCGCGTCCAGGCCGATGTAGGAGAAGAAGATGGTGCCGGCTGCGGCGCTGACTCCGGCGACCCCGAAGGGTGCGAAGTTGGCAAACCGGTCGGTGTCGAAGGCGGTGAAGGCGATCACCGCGAACATCAACAGCACACTCAGTTTGATGACCACCATGACGGCGTTGACCTTCGCCGACTCGCTGGCACCGCGGATCAGCAGCAGCGCGCACAGCCCGACCAGGATCATGGCGGGCAGGTTCACCACGCCTGGTTCGGCGTCCCAAGGCGCTGCTGCCAGAGCTTGCGGCAGTCGGAAACCCGCGAAGTTGTCCAGCAGTTTGTCGACGTACTGGCTCCACCCCACGGCCACCGCGGCAGTCGACACCCCGTACTCCAACAGCAAGCAGGCGGCCACGCCCATGGCCACCACTTCACCCAGGGTGGTGTACGCGTAGGAGTACGTCGAACCGGCAACCGGCACAGCCGAGGCCAGTTCGGCGTAGCAGATCGCCGCCAGGCCGGCCGCGAGGCCGGCGATCAGGAACGAGATGACGACGCTGGGCCCGGCTTTGGGAACGGCCTGGGAGAGCACGAAGAAGATGCCGGTGCCGACCGTGCAGCCGACACCGAACATGGTGAGCTGAAAAACTCCGATCGAGCGTTTCAGATTCTCCGACGCCCCATGCGCGACCGGCGCGCCGAGGACGGGGCGTCGACGAAGCATTTGCTCGGTCAGGGTGATCGCCGCTGGTGTAGACGACGGAACTGTCATCGCTGCATTATGGAACGGTTGGAGCAAACGCGCTTGCCGAACGGGTCAATAGCCCGATCTGCGCCGCCGTGTGAGCTCTGCGGTATGAAAGCTATGTGAGTACCCATGGTGTGGTCATCGTCGGAGGCGGTCTGGCCGCGATCCGGACGGCCGAGCAGTTACGCAAGGCCGGCGAGGAACGCCCGATCACCATCGTCAGCGACGAACGTCACCCACCCTATGACCGACCGCCGCTGTCCAAGGACGTGTTGCAGGACCCCGTCAAGGGACTCGGGGACGTCGAACTCAAGCCTGCGGAGTTCTACGCCGACAACGACATCACGCTCCGGTTGGGCGTGGCGGCGCAGTCGCTGGACGGTGCGGCGCGGACGCTGACCCTGGCCGACGGTTCCGCGCTCGGATACGACGAGCTCGTCATCGCAACGGGGCTGGTGCCCAAGCGGATTGGCTCCTTTCCCGATCTGGCCGGCATCCGGGTGCTGCGTTCGGTCGACGACGCGCTGGCGCTTCGGGGGCACGCTGCCTCGGTGCGGCGGGCGGTGATCGTCGGGGCCGGATTCATCGGCTGCGAGGTCGCGGCCAGCCTGCGCAAGCTGGGCGTCGACGTGGTGTTGGTCGAACCGCAACCCGCTCCGCTGGCCGGCGTGCTCGGCGAGCAGATCGGCCAGCTGGTCGCTCGTCTGCACCGGGCTGAGGGTGTCGACGTCCGCACCGGGACCGGGGTGGCCGAGGTGCGCGGCGCCTCCGGCGAGGTGAGTGAGGTGGTGCTCACCGACGGCGACATCGTCGAGGCTGACCTGGTGGTGCTCGGCATCGGCTCGCGGCCGGCCACCGACTGGCTGGCCGGCAGTGGTGTCGACCTCGACCCGGCCGACGGCGGGGTGCTCTGTGACGAGGTGGGCCGCACCAGCGTTTCCCATGTCTGGGCGCTCGGCGACATCGCCTCGTGGCTGGATGCCTCCGGGGCGCGTGCCCGGGTGGAGCACTGGAGCAACGTCGCCGATCAGGCCCGCGTTCTGGTGCCCGCCCTGCTGGCCGCCGACGTGCCGTCGCTGACGGTGGTGCCGTACTTCTGGAGCGATCAGTACGACGTCAAGATCCAGTGCCTCGGCGAACCGAGTGCCACCGACGTGGTGCACGTCGTTGAGGACGACGGACGCAAGTTCCTGGCCTACTACGAACGTGACGGTGTGCTCGTCGCCGTGGTCGGCGGCGGCATGCCGGGCAAGGTCATGAAGGCGCGGGCCAAGATCGCCGGAGCGGCCGCCATCAGCGAGGTGCTCTGAGCGCGCTCACGGCACGCCGCCGGCAACCGCGTCGAACGCCTCACCGAGGGCGCGGGTCAGTGGCAACCCCTCATGCGCCAGCCAGTACTCGTAGGCCGACAGCGCGACGCCGAGCATCAGCCAGGCCACCGTCTGCGGCACCAGGTCGTCCGGTTGCGCCCCGGTACGCCCGGCTACGAAGTCGGCGACCACCGCGCGCCACCCCGCGTACATGGTCATCGAGTAGGCCTGCAGTTCCTCGGTCTGCAGGATCACCCGCATGCGCTGGCGGTGCCGCGGGGCCTCGGCGTCGTCGAAGGTGTTGAAGTCCAGCAGGGCATCGCGCAGTGCAGACCTGATCGGCACGCCGTCGTCGGTGTTCGCCAACAGTGCGGCGAAATGCTGCAGGTGCGCGTCGAAGTCTCCCCACGGGATGGCGTTCTTCGAGGAGTAGTAGCGGAACAGTGTCCGGCGGGCGATCCCGGAGGCCGATGCGACGTCGTCGACGCTGACCGCGCCGAAGCCGTTGCTGGAGAACAGATCCAGGGCGACGTCTGCGATGTGGTCCTGGGTGGTGGAACGTCGGCGGCCGACTCGCGCCGCACCTGCAGCAGCGTCCATTCCGGTCTTTCCCTTCTTTTTCGGCACCTGATGCCATATTCTGGCGGTCTTGACGTCGGTCGGCGGGGAAACCGCCAAACGAAGGGATGCTCATGGAGAACGAAACGCAGGTTGACGCGGACCTGGTGACGGAGACCCTGGTCGAAGAGGTGTCCATCGACGGCATGTGCGGGGTTTACTGACCGTGCCTGCCCAGGCCGTGGCCGGATCGGTGTTCGATCCGGCCCGTCACTGGTGTCTGCACCCGCAGGTGTCGGTGCGTCCCGAACCGTTCGGTGCCCTGCTGTATCACTTCGGCACCCGCAAGTTGTCCTTCCTGAAGAACCGCACCATCCTGGCCGTGGTCGAGTCGCTGGCGGACTACCCGGACGCCCGCTCGGCGCTGGTGGCCGCAGGAGTCGAGGCCGGCCGGGAGGGTCCCTACCTGCACGCGCTCGGCGTGCTGGCGGACTCCCAGATGCTGGTGAATCCGTGACGACGTCGACTCGACTCGTCGAGCAGTTCGAACGCGGGCTGGATGCACCGATCTGCCTGACCTGGGAGCTCACCTACGCCTGCAACCTGGCGTGTGTGCACTGCCTGTCCTCATCGGGCAAGCGGGATCCGCGGGAGCTGTCCACCGAGCAGTGCAAGGCGATCATCGACGAGCTCGAGCGTATGCAGGTGTTCTACGTGAACATCGGCGGCGGTGAGCCCACCGTGCGTCCCGACTTCTGGGAACTCGTCGACTACGCGACCGCCCACCACGTCGGAGTCAAGTTCTCCACCAACGGAGTTCGCATCACCAGCGAGGTGGCTGCGCGCTTGGCCGCCAGCGACTACGTCGATGTGCAGATCTCGATCGACGGCGCCACCGCGGAGGTCAACGACGCGGTGCGTGGGCCCGGATCGTTCGAGATGGCGACCCGCGCCCTGCAGAACCTGGCCGACGCCGGCTTCGCCGACGCCAAGATCTCGGTGGTGGTCACCCGCCACAACGTCGACCAGCTCGACGACTTCAAGGCGCTCGCAGACCGGTACGGCGCAACGCTGCGCATCACCAGGCTGCGCCCGTCCGGCCGCGGCGCCGACGTCTGGGACGAACTGCACCCCACCGCCGCGCAGCAGGTCACGCTGTACGACTGGCTGGTCGCGCACGGCGAGGGCGTGCTCACCGGGGACTCCTTCTTTCACCTCTCCGGCCTCGGTGAGCCGGGGGCGCTGGCCGGGCTCAACCTCTGCGGCGCCGGACGGGTGGTCTGTCTGATCGACCCGGTGGGTGACGTCTACGCCTGCCCGTTCGCCATCCATGACCGTTTCCTGGCGGGAAACGTTCTGGCCGACGGCGGTTTTGACACCGTCTGGAAGCGATCGCCGTTGTTCCTGGAACTGCGCAGCCCGCAGTCCGCCGGAGCATGCTCGGGGTGCGCCCATTACGACAGTTGCCGCGGCGGCTGCATGGCGGCGAAGTTCTTCACTGGATTGCCGCTGGACGGGCCGGACCCGGAATGCGTCGAAGGTTACGGCGCCCCCGCGCTGGCCGCTGAACGGAACAAGCCGCGCCCCCGCGTCGATCACTCCCGCGGTGTGCTGCTCACCCTCGCCAAGCCGCCGGCCAAGCCCTGCAACGAAAGTCCGATCTGATGGCCCGTGACACCTGGTTCGAAACCGTCGCCGTAGCCCAGGAGCGCGCCAAGAAACGCCTGCCCAAAGCCGTTTACTCCGCGCTGTTGGCCGGCAGCGAGAAGGGTCTCACCTATTCCGACAATGTGGCGGCGTTCGGCGAACTCGGCTTCGCGCCGCACGTGATCGGCGCGACCGAGAAGCGGGACTTGGCGACCACCGTTATGGGACAGGACATTTCGCTGCCGGTGATCATCTCGCCGACCGGCGTGCAGGCTGTGCACCCCGACGGGGAGGTGGCCGTCGCCCGTGCTGCAGCCGCGCGGGGGACCGCGTTGGGACTGTCGTCGTTCGGCAGCAAGCCCATCGAAGAGGTCGTCGCCGCCAACCCCAAGACCTTCTTCCAGATCTACTGGCTCGGTGGCCGGGACGCGATCGCCGCACGAGCCGAACGGGCACGGGCCGCGGGCGCGAAAGGCCTCATCGTCACCACCGACTGGAGTTTCTCCCATGGCCGGGACTGGGGCAGCCCCAAGATCCCTGAGAAGATGAACATGCTGACCGCGATCAAAATGTCCCCGCAGGGACTGGTGCGGCCGGGTTGGTTTCTGCAGTGGGCCAAGACGCTGGGGCCACCGCCCCTGAGCGTGCCCAATCAGGCCCGGCGCGGTGAGGCCGGACCGCCGTTCTTCGACGCCTACGGCGAATGGATGGGAACCCCACCACCCACGTGGGAGGACATCGCCTGGTTGTGTGAGGTGTGGGGCGGCCCGTTGATGCTCAAGGGCGTGATGCGGGTCGACGACGCCAAACGTGCAGTCGATGCCGGTGTCGCGGCGATCTCGGTGTCCAACCACGGCGGCAACAACCTGGACAGCACCCCGGCCAGCATCCGCGCCCTCCCGGCGATCGCCGAGGCCGTCGGCAGCCAGGTCGAGGTACTGCTCGACGGCGGGATCCGCCGGGGGAGCGACGTCGTCAAAGCCCTCGCCCTGGGCGCCCGCGCGGTGATGATCGGCCGTGCCTACCTCTGGGGTCTGGCTGCCGCCGGTCAGGCCGGTGTGGAGAACGTGCTGGACATCCTGCAGGGTGGCATCGACTCGGCTCTCCGCGGTCTGGCGAAGTCCTCGGTGCATGACCTGGACGCCACCGACGTCCTGGTGCCGCCGGGCTTCACCCGAGACCTCGGGAACTAGATTCCTCCGATTACGATCAGCGCGTGGGGAACACGGGGGAGTTGGGGTCGTGCACGTCCGCCGAACTCCGGGGAACACGGCCGGTGGTTCTGGTTCCGGTCGGCTCGACCGAGCAGCACGGCCCGCACCTGCCGTTGGACACCGATACCCGTATCGCCACCGCCGTCGCCCGGGCCGTCGCCGACGATGAAGATGTGCAGGCACTGGTCGCGCCCGCGATCGCCTACGGGGCCGCGGGAGAGCACCAGGGGTTTCCCGGAACGGTGTCGATCGGCACTGGCGCACTGACCGCGGTGCTGGTGGAGTACGGACGGTCGGCCTGCGACTGGGCGGGCCGGCTGGTGTTCGTCAACGGTCATGGGGGCAACCTTGACGCCCTGCGCGCGGCCGTCGGCCTGCTGCGCACCGAGGGCCGCGATGTCGCCTGGTGCTCCTGTGTCACCGACCATCCCGCTGACGCGCACGCCGGACATACCGAAACCTCACTGCTGCTGCACCTTTCACCGCAGGACGTCCGAACCGGAGCGTGGTCCGTCGGTAACGTCGAACCGCTGGCGGCGTTGATGCCGAGACTGCGCAGCGGCGGGGTCGCCGCGGTGAGCGCGGTCGGAGTGCTCGGTGACCCGACGACGGCGACCAGTGCAGCCGGAGCCCGTATCTTCGCCGCGATGGTTGCGGGCTGCCGTGAACGAATCCGGCGGTGGGAACCCGCGGCCGACGGGATGTTGGCATGACCCAGCCCCGCCTACCCGACGGCTTCGCCGTCCAGATCGACCGCCGCGCCCGGACCATCGGCTCGAAGGGGACCATTCTGGGCGGTTCCCCCCGTCGTATGCTGCGGCTCTCACCGACCGCTCGGCGGCTGCTCCGCGAGAGTCCGATCGAGGGCCGGTTGGAGGTTCGCGACGGCACCAGTGCTCAACTGGCCCGAATCCTGCTCGATGCGGCGGTCGCGCACCCGCGTCCTTCGGGTGGGCCGTCGCATCGGGACGTCACCGTGGTGATCCCGGTCCGGGACAATGCTTTCGGGCTGAACCGACTGCTGATGGAGCTGCGCGGACTGCGGGTGGTCGTGGTCGATGACGGCTCGACCATCCCTGTCGATCCGAGCCGGTTCCCGGGCCTGCCGTGCGAGGTGACCGTGTTGCGCCATGAGCGCAGCAGGGGTCCCGGCGCGGCGCGGAACACCGGAATCACTTTGTGCGACAACGATTTCGTGGCCTTCCTCGACTCCGATGTGGTGCCCCGCAAGGGTTGGCTGGAGGCTTTGCTGGGTCACTTCTGCGATCCCGCGGTTGCGCTGGTGGCGCCGCGGATCGTCGCGCTGGACGACGGCGAGGCCCTGATCGCCCGGTATGAAACGGCCCGATCCGCCCTGGACCTGGGAGAGTGGGAAGCCCCGGTGGTGCCCTTCGGCCCGGTGTCGTACGTGCCCAGCGCGGCGATCATCTGCCGACGTTCGGCGGTGCTCGAGATCGGCGGATTCGACGAGTCGCTGCCCGCCGGTGAGGACGTGGATCTGTGCTGGCGGCTGGTGGAGGCCGGATTCCGGTTGCGGTACGAGCCGATTGCTCTGGTGGCGCACGAACACCGCACCCGCTTGCGGGAGTGGGCCGCGCGCAGGGCCTTCTACGGCAGTTCGGCGGCGCCGCTGGCGCTGCGGCATGCGGACAAGACCGCGCCGTTGGTGATGCCGCTGTGGAGCCTGCTGACCTGGTTACTACTCGGACTCGGATCGTGGCCCGGCCTGCTCGGTGCCCTGGCCTGTGCCGGTGTGTACGGCCGCCGGATCGCACGGTCGGTGCGGACCGGTGACGACGAGGCGCGCACGGGCGAGGTGGCCCTGCTCGTGCTGGACGGCCTGGGGTCGGGCCTCCTGCAGTTGTCGTCGGCGTTGTGCCGCAGCTACTGGCCCGCCGCTCTGGCCGCCGCCGTCGTGTCGCGCCGTAGCCGTCGGGTGGTGCTTGCCGCCGCAGTCGTCGATGCTCTTCACGGTTACGCAACCCGTAGATCCGGTACCGGCGACTCGACGGCGCGCCGGCCGGCCGCCAAGCCCATCAGCCCCATCGGCTACCTGGCGCTCAAACGTCTCGACGACGTCGCCTATGGCGCCGGGTTGTGGGCCGGGGCGGTCCGGGAACGGACGATGCGCCCGCTTCGACCCGACATCAGGCTGTGAGCCAGACTTGCGGTGACGTCCTGATCGTCGGTTCCGGAAGCGCGGGATCGGTTCTGGCCGAACGATTGTCGGCAAACCCGAATTGCCGGGTGGTGGTGCTCGAAGCCGGCCCAGGCCTTGATGATCCCGCCGTGCGGACGCTGACGGAGGACGGCCTGAGGTTGCCGATCGGCCCCGAAAGTCCGGTGATCCGCCGGTGGCGGACCCAGTTGACCGACCACCCGCCGCGTACTGCCGAACTGGTCCGCGGATCCTGTCTGGGCGGATCGGGGGCGGTCAACGGTGGTTACTTCTGCCGGGCGCTGCCGCAGGACTTCACCGGCCCGACCGTCCCCGACTGGTCGTGGGACGACGTCGTGGAGCAGTACCGGGCCGTGGAAGAGCGGATCGGCGTCGCGCCTGCGACTGAATTCTGCAGTGAAACAGAAGACTTCGTCACCGCCGCGCGTGCGGCGGGATACCGGTGGATCCCCGACCTCAACGCCGTCCCGGTCGGTGACGAGCCCGGGGTCGCCGCGGTGCCGTTGAACATCGTCGACGGCCGCCGCCGCGGCCCCGGTGCGGTGTTCCTCGAACCGGCATTGTCCCGGCCCAATCTGACTGTGCTCACCGGCACGCGGGCAGTCCGGATCCGGATCGCCGGCGGCCGGGCGGTCGGGGTCGACGCGGTCGGGCCGTCCGGCCCGGTTCGCCTTGCCGCCGACCGGGTGGTGCTCTCGGCCGGTGCTCTCGGTTCGGCGCAGTTGCTGCTGCTCTCCGGCATCGGACCCGCCGGTCACCTGCGCGCGATGGGCATCCCGGTGGTGGCGGATCTTCCCGTGGGGCAACGCTGTTGGGACCATCCGGAGTGGGTGATGGGTACCGGCCGACCCTCGGCCGGAGGGCGCCCGGTGCTCGAGGCGGTGCTGGTGACCGGCGAACTGGAAATCCGGCCTTACACCATCGGATTCGGCGGGGAGTCACCCAAGATCGGCGTTGCCCTGATGCGGCCGAGGGCGCACGGTCGGGTTTCGCTCACCACGGCAGACCCTGCGGCCCGGTTGCACATCGAACACCGCTACGACAGTGAACCAGCCGACCTGACGGCACTGCAGGCCGGCTGTGACCTGGTGCGCGAGATCGCCGGCGGTGGAACGGGACTGGGCCCACCGGCCTGGTCGACGTCGCAGCACCTCTGCGGCACCGCGCCGATGGGTGTCGACGAACACGCGGTCGTCGACCCCCACTGCCGCGTCCTCGGCGTATCCGGCCTATCGGTGGTGGATGGGTCGGTCCTGCCCGCCATCCCCGGCCGTGGACCGCACGCCACCATCGCGATGATCGGTCACCGCGCGGCGGAGTTCTTCTAAGAGTTGATTCATAAGTCGGCTGGTGCGGACTGTTGAATCGTTGGGTCTGTGCTTGTTCGCCTGGTTCGCCGACGTCCCCAGGTGTAGCTGTGGGGTCTGTTGCGGGGTAGGGCGGGGCTTTCCCCTTGTCCGGCAGGGGCTCCAGGGTTGGGGCTGCCATCCTCACCAGTGCCCGATGTCGGGTTGTGGTGGATGGTTGACCGGACCGGCCTCTCGTGCTGGGCCGTTTCCCGGGTGACCGGGATGTTATGGACGCGCCCGGCGAGCACGGTGTCGTGCAGTCGCTGGCGTTGGTCGTGATCGATGCGCGCGGTGCGCGGGTCGGCGGTGTCGGTGAACGCGACGTTGGCGGCCATCGCGGCGGAAACGATGTCGCGGTCGCCTTCGATGCCGCAGGGGCAGGTGTGCCAGCGCTGGGAGAGGTTCTTTTTGATGCGGGCACCGCAGGTGCAGTGCTGGGACAGAGCGGTGGTGAACGTCGACGCCTTGAGCAAGCCGCCGCCGGCGGCGGCGCACTCGCCGGCCAGTCGGCTCAGCATCCGGCCGGGGGTGAACGCGGCGACCCCGCGGCCCCACCGCCGCGCCCAGGTCCGCACATCGACGTCCTCGGTGATGAGGTGGGGACCGTGGGCGGCAACGATCACCTGCGCGGTCTGGCGGGCGACAGAGTCCTTGCGTCGGGCGGTCGCTGATGCGGCCGCGGCGTGATCGGCGCGCAGATCCCGGTATGTCTGGGACACAGCATCTTTGCGGTAGGCCTGGACGGGGATGCCCGTACTGGTGGCCACCCGGGCGCCGGCGGGGGTACCGACGGTCCTGGCAGGCAACCCAGCAGCGGCACGGCGCTCGGCGCGGGCCTGCTGGTTTGGTGATAGCCGGTACTGGTTGGCATTGGTCGCGCGCCGGGAGCGGTCCAGTGCCCGCATCCGGTCGCGGGCCTTCTTGGCCTCCCGCACAGTGGCCTGCTGCTGGTCCGGGGTGGCGGTGACATGCGAGGTGAGCACGGCCGGCCGCTCGCCGTGGGTGTCGATGCTGGCGACGGCGATATTGGAGACGTTGCCGTCGACCCCGCCGATCCGCCCGGTCGGCGCGAACTGCCGCAGCCCGGCGGTGGTGGGGCCGACCCAGCCGGGACCGAGGATCGTCAGGTGGGCCTGATAGCGCCAGCCGCCGGGGGCGCGGCGGTCACGGACCCGGCACAGGTCGATCTTGTGCCAGCACGCCGGATCGGCCAGGAAGTGCGCTAGCCGGCCGAACTGACCCGCCCCCTGCGCCAGGCGCACCGGCATCACGAGATCCCCACCGGGAAGGCCCGTGTAGACCACCGCCAGCGGGCCGTCGTAGTCCCACCACGACCGCCGGCCACCGGCCGGCGCGGGCAGACGTTGCGGCTGGGCCAGGGCGCTGCGGCCAGCCTCTAACGCGGCCACGGCGGCGACGCTGGCGCCCTGGCCGTAGGTGTCGAGGTGGCCCTGCAGCGAGCCGACCAGCCGGTAGGTCTCCCACACCGGCTGGGGTTTGGTGTGGGAGCGGGCACGGCCAGGAATCCGGGTGAAGTCCCACCACGACCCCACCCGAGGCGGACCATGCCGCCGCCCGCGGCTATCAGGGAACAAGAACCGGTCGCAGGACTGCCACACCTCGTCGGCGACGTGCAACGCGGTGGCCTTGGTCAGATGGGCGCGCATCCACCCGGCCCGCTCGACATGAACTTTCGCCCGGTCCTCAACGGCCCTGCGGTTCAGGCCAAGTCGATGACGAACCGCCTGCGGATCCCCGGCCCGCTCATGGCGGGCGGCAAGATAGGCGCGGCTGGCCGCGCCGGTGTCCCGCTGCACCGCGCGACGCAAACGAAACACTGCATCCCAATGCTTCGCGACCCGCCAGCGCATCACCGCATCACCGGAGAGGTCCAACTCCAGTGCGATGACCGCCACCTGCTCGGGGCGGCGCCAATTCGCCGTCTTCGACTTCCCCCGCCGCCGCGCCGCCGCGACAGCAGCTACCGCGGGATCGGGCAACGCGTCGGTCCTCACGCCCCGACTCTGTCGTAGACCTCTGACAAATCCGGACAAGTGACGATCACCAGAGGTGGCCCGGCAGACGTCTACGCCCTGACCGGCATCACCGCGGCCGAGGTCGACTCCCATCGCCGCAACTATCAACGCCGCAACTACCAATCCCGGGCATCGGCGGGGCCGCCCGCCAGGGCTGACCCACCGCGATCGCGGGCTGCTGACACTGGTCGCGCTGCGCACCAACCTCACCGAACGCGCCCTGGCGGCCATCTTCGACATTAGCCAGCCCACCGCTCATCGAACCATCCGCGATCTCACCGCCGCCATCGCCGGGCTGTTCGTCCCCGACGAATTCGACAGCACCGACACCCTGCGCTTGGACGGAACCCTCATCCCGGTCCACGATCAGTCCATTGCCACCCTGCCCGCCGGGATCACCACACTGACCGACGGCGGCTACCGCTCCATGCCCGGCGCAACACTGCCACCCGCAGACGACCCCGCCCGCCTGGCCGAACACCGCCGCCTCCGCGCACGGATCGAACACATCCTGGCCCGCATGAAGGACTGGCAGATACTTCGCCAATGCCGACGACGCGGCGACGCGATCAACCCCGCCGCCCGCGCCGTCGCCTACCTCTGGAACACCACGCTCGCACACTTATGAATCAACTCTTAGTCCTTCAACTCGACACGGATCGGCAGGTGCTTGAGCCCGCCGACGAACGTCGTCGCCATCAGTTGGGGCTCGCCGGCCAGTTCGATGGACTTGATCCGCGGGATCAACTCGGAGAAGAAACTGTTCATCTCCATCCGCGCCAGCGACGCGCCGAGGCAGAAGTGCACGCCGTAGCCGAAGGACAGGTGCTTGTTGGGGTCACGGCCGACGTCGAACTTGTCGCCGTCCTTGAACACGTCCTCGTCGCGGTTGGCGGAAACATAACTCAACAACACCGCCTCGCCCTTGGCGATCGGGACGCCGCGCACCTCGGTATCGGCCTGCGCGGTGCGCATGAACTCCTTCACCGGCACCACCCAGCGGATCATCTCCTCAACGGCGGTTCCCATCAGCGACATGTCGTTCTGTAGACGGGTCAACTGCTCCGGGTGCTCCAGTAGCGCACGCATGCCGCCGGCGATTCCGGCGCTGGTGGTGTCGTGTCCGGCGCTGGCGGTGATCACGTAGTAGGACAGCGTGTCCATCGGTGACAGCGGCTCACCGTTGATCTTGGCGTTGGCGATAGCCGACGCCAGGTCCTCGGTCGGGTTCTCGCGACGGGAGTTGGTCAGGGCGGTGAAGTAGTTGAAGAAGTCCATCAGCACCGCGAGCATGTCGTTGACGTCGCCGCCGCGCTGGAACTCCTCGTCATTCCCCCCGAACATCTCCTGGGTGAGCTTGAGCATCCGGGGGAAGTCGGAGTCCGGCAGGCCCAGCATCGACAAGATGATGTACAGCGGGTAATTCACGGCGATCTCGGTCATGAAGTCGAGTTCAGGACCCTTCTCGGCCATCTTGTCGACCCAGATCTTGGAGAGCTCGTCGCATCGGGCCTTCAACTGCCGCAACACCTTCGGCCGGAACCAGTCCGCGCCGATCTTGCGCACGTCGCGGTGGTGCGGGTCATCCATGTGGATGAGCGTGCGCAGGCCCGTGCCGGCTTCGAGATCGCGCATCAGCGCGTCGTCGGCCTCGGTGATCGCCAGCAGTGGCCGGGGGAAGTTGGTGAACAGGTCGTTCTGCCGCTCGATGTCCATGATGTCGGCGTGCTTGGTGATCGCCCAGAACGGCCGGTAGTCGTCGGGTTCTACCCAGGACACCGGTGCGTGCTTGCGCAGGTGAGCGAGCTTGGCATGCAGCGTCTTTTCGTCGGTGTAGGCCTGCGGGTTGGCCAGCGCTCGCGCGGCGGGGTCGGTGATCCGGTGCTCGGTGGTAGCGCTCATCGACTCTCCTGAGTGCGGGGTAACGGAACTTGACGGGTGTCCAGTTGCAAGTGTGCGGGATGATCATAGGAAAGAAAGGGCATTTGGTCATCGAGTCCGCTGCCGTCAAAGACTCAGCCTCCCGGGCCTCCGCCGTCATGCGATGCATGACGGCGGTGCTGGCGATCGTTGCGCTGCTTTCGGGGTGCAGCACGGCCGCGCCCGAGGTGCCGACGGGCCCTGACGTCGTCCAGACCGCAGCCGGCCCGGTACGCGGCCGTGTGGCCTCCGGTTTGCGCATCTTCCAGGGAATTCCCTACGCCGCGGCGCCGGTGGGTGAATTGCGTTGGCAGCTTCCGCGAACTCCGGTCCCATGGCGGGCTGTGCGGGAGGCCACCGAACCCGGCGCGCGGTGCATCCAGGATGTGCGCGTCGATCCCGACTTCGGTTTGCGAACCAGTGAGGATTGCCTGAACCTCACCGTGTGGTCTCCGGCAGGGGCGACGCCGGCATCGCCCCGCGCGGTCATGGTGTGGATCCACGGCGGCGGGTTCCTCAACGGCAGTTCTGACATCTACAACGCGCATTGGCTGGCCTCTCGCGGGAACATCGTGGTCGTCACCATCAACTACCGACTCGGTGCGCTGGGGTTCCTGGCGCACCCCGTACTGGGTGTCCCCGACGACCGGGATCGGGGCAATTACGGGCTGGCCGATCAACAGGCCGCGCTGCGGTGGGTGCGCGACAACATCGGCGCTTTCGGTGGCGACGCCGGCAAGGTCACCATCGCCGGCGAATCCGCCGGGGCTATGTCGGTATGCGACCACCTCGTCGCCCCTGAATCGGCCGGGCTGTTCCGGGCGGCCATCATGCAGAGCGGTCCGTGCCAGGCGCAGGCCGACCTGCCGACCGCCGAACGGATCAGCATCGACTACGCAGAAACAGCCGGCTGCCCGGACCCGGCCACCCTGCGTTGTCTGCTCGACCTGCCCGCCGACCGACTGGAGGGCGGTCCGCAGTACGTCCATATCGGCGCCAACGCCCTCAGCGGCCCGGTCACCGGCACCCCGCGGCTTCCGGTCGCCCCGCCCACCGTGGCCTCAGGCGCACCGACAGCGCCGGTGCCGGTGCTGATCGGCAGTACCGCCGACGAGTTCACCCTGTTCGTGGCGCTGTCCTACCTGCGTCAGCACCGGCTGGCGCCCTACCCGAATCTGCTGAAGCAGACCTTCGGCGTACAGGCTCCGACGGTGGCCGCCCGCTATCCGCTCGACAGGTATGACGGCAGCACCGGTTTGGCGTACGCGGCCGCAGTCACCGACGGCGTCTTCGCCTGCCCGATCGACACCATGGCCAGAGATCTGGCACGTCGGGCCCCGGTGTACGCCTATGAGTTCAACGATCGGCACGCACCCGCGCCGGAACCGCTGCGGAACGTCCCGTTCCCGGTCGGCGCCAGCCACGCACTGGAGTTGCGCTACCTGTTCGACATGGGCGGAGCCCCGCCGTTGGACCCTGCTCAGCGCGGGCTCTCCGAGCAGATGATCGACTATTGGAGCCGCTTCGTGGCGACGGGTGCACCGGCGGTGCCCGGGCAGCCCCGATGGCCGGCGCTGGATCCCGATGAGCCGGAGCGACTGTCCTTCCAGCCCGGTGGGGTGACCATCAGCACCGATTTCGACCGGCGTCACCACTGCGACTTCTGGGCAGGACTGGGCTGACCGATCGCGCCTGCCGCTATCTGATGCAGACGCGAACCAGCGTGCAATCGTCCTCGAACAGGCCGCTGAGCGAGCTTGCGGTGAGTGCGCCGATCAGCGAGTCCAGGGACCAACCGGTGGTGCCGCAGGTTCGCGTGCACACATCGACGAAGTCGGCCAGCGAACACCACCGGCCCTCGCGCAATTGGAACTCGAACGCGCCATCGCTGTAGAGCAGCAGCGTGGCCTCCGGAGGAACGACGTAGGTGCGGGTCTCGAACTCGGTGTCGTCGAAAACCCCGACCGGCAGGGCATTGGTGCTCAGTTCCGCCAGGACCTCGCCGGGCCGACGGTCGGAAAGAACCAGCGCTGGAGGGTGGCCGGCACTGGAGTAGCGCAGCGTGCGCGTCGACGCCTGATAGACGCCGTACCAGGCAGTGAAGTAGTTGCCGCCGTGGTGGTCCATCTGGAAAAGCCTGTTGAGCTCGTGTAACGCGACAGCGGGGTTCAACAGGGTGTCCTGCGGCAGCGTGTCGGCGCGCAACAGGTTGTGCACGGACACCGACACCATCGCAGCCTCCACCCCGTGACCGGAGACGTCGACCAGATACACGATCAAGTGATCGTCATCGATCCACCGATAGTCGTAGCTGTCGCCGCCCAGTTGCCGGGAGGGCGCGTAGCAGGAGGACACCCGTGCCGGTCCGTCCAGATCCCCGGGCAGGATCGAGGCCACGTAGCGGGCGGCACTGTTGAGTTCGGCCATCAGCCGGCTCGTCTGGTCCTGCAGACGCCTGGCCAGGCTGCGGTTCTGTGCGTCCCTGTGGTCGATCAATTCCTGGGCACGTGTTTCGGCCGCCACCTCGTCATCGATCAGCCGGAACGACGCGACCATCCCGTTCGGTGTCCCGTCCGCCTCATAGAACGGCTTGACGTGCAGGTGAATCCAGTGGGGGACGCCGTCGGCGCCCACGACCCTGGTGCGCCCCATGTGCGTCGCACCCCGGACCACCGACGTGAGGCGATAGTCGTAGGTTGCGGCTCTGTCGGTGGGGACGATGACACTCGCGCTCTGGCCGATCCAGTGCTCGGCGGGCGCCCCGAGTGCCGCGTCCACCGAGTTCGAGATCCAGGTGATCGTGCCGTCGTCGTCAAGGCGGAGCACGACGTCGCCCACGTTCGCGGCGAGAAGCCGAAAGCGTTCCTCGGAGGCTGCGATACGGCGCGCCCATTCTGTGCGTTCGGTGACGTCGCGCCAGGTCAAGGTCACCCACCCGGACTGAATCTGGTTGGCCCGGACGTCGTAGTAGCGAGCGTCCTCGAGAACCTCGTTGTAGTACGGGAAGTCGTCGAGGATGACGGGTATGCCGGTCTGCGCGCAGCGTGTGTAGTACGCGAGCAGGCCCGAACCGTCGATATTGGGAAGCGAGTCCAGAAGACTGTGGCCGACGAGTTGGTCCCGGCTGAGCCCGAGGTACTCGCAGGTTGCTCTGTTGACATCGCGGTAGATCAGGTCGACGACGGTTCCGTCGCGCCACACCCCCTCCAAGACCACCTGTGGGTCCAGCGTCGCGTCGCTGCTGGCCCGGATCAGGGCGTTCGCCCGGTTGGCGCTGTCCATGGCCTGAGCGATGAACGTGTTGTCGTAGAAGGCCCAGATACGACCGCTGAGCCAGGGTGCGGGCGCCGGCTTCGACACCATCCCGAGGTGCGTCCGCGGAGTCGGGAACAGCACGGTGACATTGAACTCGGCGGCAGGGTCCTCGGCGACGGCCTCGACAGCCGCCTCCGCTTCGGCACGGTTGAGGGCCTTGCCGGCCAGATCCCGGATGAATGCGGAGAACGCCGTCGCGGTGGTGACCCCCGGCGGGATGTCGAGCAATGTTGCCGCGGCGCCATTGACATGGGCGAAGTCGCGTTGGGGGTCCACCGTCACCAGTCCGACGTCCAACGTGTCCAGGATCGCCGACATCGAGTCGACGTTGTGATCCGGTCCTGCGGACTGCGGGTCGGTCACACCAACGACTCGTCTCTCGGTGGCGACACCTCACCGGGCGACGTCGTGTTCGCACCATCGCCCACCCGGCCGATGGTGACACGGACCAGAGTGCAGTCGTCGTCGAACTGCCCGGTCTTGGTTCGGCTCCTGAGTTGGCCGACGAGGTCTTCGAGGGCCCAGTGCGGGGAGCGTGCGGTGCGAGCACACAGATCGATGAAGTCGTCGAGGCACCAGCGCCTGCCGTCGGGCAGGGTCAGGTCGAAGGCGCCGTCGCTGTAGATCAGGAGGGTGGCGTCGGGAGGGAGGTGGTAAGTGTTGACCTCGAAGGTGGCGTTCTCCAGGACCCCGATCGGGATTGATTCCGAAGGCAGTCGCACCGGATCGGAGCCGTCTGCGGTCAGGACGATGGCCGGGGGATGGCCAGCGCCGGAATACCGCAGGGTGTGGGTGGAGCGCTGGTAGACGCCGTACCAGATGGTGAAGTAGTTGCCGGCTTGCTGGTCCATCTGGAAGAGCCGGTTGAGTTCGGTGAGAACCCGGCCGGGATCGAGCAGAGTGTCGTGGTCGAGGCTTCCCGAGCGCAGCATGTTGTGCACCGAGACCGAGAACATCGCGGGGGCGATGCCGTGCCCGGACACGTCGACCAGGTAGGCGATGAGGTGGTCGTCGTCGATCCAGCGGTGGTCGAAGCTGTCGCCGCCGAGTTCCTCGGAGGG
>CAIOYU010000102.1 GCA_903862565.1 uncultured Actinomycetes bacterium
CCCAGGAACGCCTCAACCGAGAGGTACGGCGCCGAACCGACGTCGTGGGCATCTTCCCCGACCGCGCCTCGATCATCCGCCTCGTCGGAGCCGTCCTCGCCGAACAACACGACGAATGGATCGAAGGGCGGCGCTATCTGGGCCTCGACGTCCTCACCCGAGCCCGAGCAGCACTGGCCCCCGCCGAACAGCCCGCCAACCAGCAAACCGCCAACACCCCAGCACTGACCACCTAGACTGCCACCTGAAGGGTCACGCGAGGAACCTCACTCGTACACCACGTCCCTGGACTTGACCCAAGAACACGGCCACCAAGGCCAAACGCGCGATGACCCTTCGATTCCGCATGTCGTTTCTCCTATGTCAGCCGCTGCCTTCGGGACGCCGGCCTTCAGCACACTGGAGACCACCAGGACCGCTGGCAGTGGAAATAATTCTGTCGCAATGTCTTTCACGCCCGGCGCCGAACCGGACGGCGAAGGGCGGCGACATCTTCAGCGACACCGCCTATCGCGGAAGCTTCACGATCAACCCGAACAACACCCTGCAGGTCACCTACGTACCGCCGGATCTGCCGGTGAAGGCCATCGGGGGCACGATCGACCCCGCGACCGGGGTGCTGCGAGTCGACTTCGACGGCGGTGTCACCGAAACCATTTGGGGCAAAGTCGGTCTGGACCCGAAGACTCTCATCGAGTACCAGAACCAGGACCTGGTCTACACCCAGATCCTCAACGCGTTCGACGATTGAGGCTGGGGGACATCGCATCGACGACGACGAACTCCAGGTCGCCGTCGACCGGATCGGATCGGACTTGGGATACTCGTACCCGACGTCGTCCATTATTCACAGCCGGGCCGCCGCACTTTCGGCCAGCGGGAACACCCGGCGGCGCGGCGAGGCGCGTAGCGTTGTGGCCCAGCGTATTCAGTCGATATCGGTGACGACCGCACCACGCTCTCAGTGAAACACGGAACGGAACGTGTATTGCCAGTCCGGAGCATCCCCAGATACCCCAATCGAGCTGGCACTCGATCCCCGGCTGCCCATCAGCAACCCGCACCGAGGTGTCCTTGCGGCCGAAACCACAACGCTAACTGACGAATCGGTGCAACGCCGATAAGGCACCACGCATTCCTGGTGGTGAGTGTCAGCTGTGCGAGCCCCACCAGTCGTAGAGCTGGGGCAGAGCCGGTCCGCCGAGTGTGGCTTCGATCGTGGCCAGGAAGAGCGCGTTATCGTCGGTCCAGGCGACCAGCGGCCGGCTATCGCGCGTTGCGCAGTAGACGGTACCTACCGGCACCAACGGATTGGACAGCCTCTTCCATGCTCCTGGACTTTGAAAGTTGCCTCGGCAGGTGAGGGTTGTGGCGCTGGTGGTGAGTTTCGCGAATGCCGCTTGAAGGGATTCCGCAGAACGGGCCAGGGTGTAAGACGCGTTCGTGGGGCCCGCGAGGTCGTCGTTGCTGGTGCAGGTGATCACCGCGGCGACCCCGGCGGGGCTGATGGGCTCTGGTCTGCAGGCCCCAGTGGGGTAGCTGCGGGGGATGAGTTGTCGAAGACGTCCGATCGCCGCGGGGGAGGGTGTCGTCTCGGTCGATTTCGCGATGCCGCTGGACGTCGTTGGGCTGGCGTTGAGCGGCTGCGCTGATGGTGTGGCCAGCCAGACGATTAGGGTAGACGAGGCAAGGGCGATCCCGCTGGCGACGGCGAATACCGGGGTGCGTCGCGAGCGTCCGGGTCTGACCGGTTCCGCGGTCGGTGGGAAAGCCGGGGGTGGCAGTGCGGCTACTGAATTGTGGATCGGCGGAGCCTGTCCAGAGCGAATGACCGCTTCGGCGGCGGCCGCGAACTGTCCGGCTGTTGCGTAACGATCCGAGGGATTCTTGGCCAGGGCGGTTGCGAGGACAGTGTCCAGTTCGCCTGTGGCCCAAAGCAAGTAGTCCGACAGACGAGGGGCGGACTCTTCGATATGGGCTCGGGCCGCCTCTGCGACGGACTGAGCGTTAGCATTTGAAGCAAAGGGATACTTTCCAGTGAGCAGGCGGAAAAGGCTGCAGCCGGCGGAAGTAGACATCGGAGCGGGCGTCAACGGGCTCGCCCAGGAAGACTTCGGGGGCGGCGTAGGCGATGCTGGCCATCGTCGTGTTATCGGTGGAGCTGCGGCGGAAGCGGGTCGCCGATCCAAAGTCGCGGAGCACCAATCGTTCTGGTTGGCGGCCCCGATCAGCGAGCAGGAAGTTGCGCGGCTTGATGTCCTGGTGAACGACGTTGCGGCTGTGTGCGCAGTCCAGTGCGCGCGCTACTTCGGCGATGATGTGCATGGCACGCTGCGGTCGCATGTTGTTGTGGCGCAATTCCGTTTCGGCATCCTTGCCGACATACTCCATCGCGATCCACGGATGGCCCTCCTCGGTCTCCCCGCGGGCGTATATCGCGACGATGTTGGGGTGCTTCAAACTCGCGGTGACCGCTGCCTCCCGCCTGAAGAGTTCGCGCGCAACGACGCTCGCGGCGGTGTCGGCGTTGATAAGTCTTGAGCGCTTCTTGCCTTTGCAGACTGGGGTTTTCGACGAGATAAACCGTCGCCATACCGCCGGTGCCAAGGACGCGGTCGATCCGATAGCCGGCAATCTGCGTCGGCGTCCCTACTATTGGCTCCATCACCGTCGGCATGTGCATGCTCACCGACGTCGGCACGTCCGCTGCGGACCGCACCAGGGATGCTTGCTCGGCCTCCTCGAGACCAGCTATGTACACCTCCACGATGCAGCTTGGGTGCCGTCGGGTTCGTCGAATATGTACGTCACGGTGCTCGCTTGCTTCTCGCCGATGGAAGTCCCACAAGCTCTTCACATTAGGTAGACCCGCCGCCCCATAGCCTCGGCGCTCGTGTTCTGTTTTGCCGGATCACGGAACGAGGCTCGGCCCCATATGGTTGCGCTTCGCGGTGCTTATGTCCGAGCTGGAGGCCGTGCCCGAGCAGAGCGGACCGTGCGTTTCAGCAGCAATCTGTGCAGCTGCGACGCCGACCGCTGGGGCGCCAAACCAAGAGCGGCGCAAAACCTGGGCAGTTCGTACGGCTCTGCCGGCGGCTGGGGCGACGGCGAGCTGATCGACGCAGACGATAGCCAACGCGCCGGAATCCAGTCGGTGGACCCGTAAATTTTGGGCGCTTCCGGGAATTCCGTGGGTTATGGGGTGGCGGGGTAGAGCTGTAATCCGCCGAGGTGGAAGTAGATCGCGGTTTTGAAGTGCTCGCGGTTTCGGTAGCCGCGGGCGGAGACCCGGATTGCCTGGATGCGGGAGTTCAGGCCTTCGGCGCCGGCGTTGGTGATTGGGTGCGCGAAGTAGGACAGCAGCCCGGCCTCGTGGCGCTTCAACGTTTTGGCCGCGTCGATGATCGGTTTCAGCCTCGAGTGGGTGGCCCAGAAGTACCAGCGCGCGAAGTGCTTGGCGCCCCAGCCGCGGCGCTTGTAGGACCAGAAGTGGCGCAGACTCTCCTTGATCGCCCAGGCGCGGGCAGTCTTGAGGTCGCCGGCCCGCAGAGTGGTGAAGCGGTCCTGGTGGCGGGCGGGAAGGTTCTCCGCTGAGTACAGCCACAGGTACTTCGAGCCGGCCAGGCTCTTGTCGCCGGCCGCCAACAGTGTCCAGTTCTCCTGTTTGCGTACGGTGTCCACGGCCTTGGTGAGGTAGCCCATCAGGTGGTAGCGGTCGAAGACGATCTTGTTGTCGGCATCGCTCAGGTGTGCGCGTACCGAGGCGGCGAATGGCTCCCACATGTCCATCGCCACCGCCGCGACCCCGTCGAGTTGTTCGGCGGTGAATTTCTCGAAGTAGCCGTCCAGACTGGCTTTTCGGCGCTCGTCGGCGATGTATTGCACTGTGCCGGCATCCAAGTCGGAGACCACGGTGATGTAGTCCTGTCCTTTCCCTGCCGCCTTCTCATCGACCCCGAGATGGGCCGGCACGGCCAGCGGTTTGGCGGCCAGACCCCGGGTGACCGCGCGGTCCATCAGATGCCACGCCTCGTCCCAGCTGATCCGCAGCAGCCTTGCCGCAGCCGCCACGTCGCAGGCGGCGAGCACGTCGATAGCCAGCCGCTCGAACATGGTCGTGAACCGTGAGTGTGGCTCTGCCCACGGCAGCCCGACCTGCCGCACCCCGTGCTCGGGGCAGGCAACCCGCGGCAGACTTGCGTGCAGCAAGGTCAGGAACGCGCACGAGTCCAGATGCCGCCACACCCGCTCAGCCGAGTGGTCATAGACCGACAGCTCGTGTTCGCAGTCCGGGCAGGCGAACCGGGTCCGACCCGGATGCTCTACCCAGACATCCACCCGCCCGTCGGCTACCGACAACTCGACCCGCCCCACCTTCCACGGAGCTTCAAGTCCCAACAGTGGCGATCACCGTGTTGTGTTGGTGGTGCCGGCGGCGCCGCCGTCACCCCCCGTACCGCCGATCCCGGCCGTCCCGGTGCCCGCCCCGCCGGCGCCGCCGTCACCGCCGTTACCGCCACCGGCACCGGACGCCCCGCTGGTGCCGGGCGCCCCCGCGCCGGCCGAGCCCGCACCGCCGGGGCCACCGGTGCCCGGGACGGCACTACCCGCTCCGTCCCC
>CAIOYU010000103.1 GCA_903862565.1 uncultured Actinomycetes bacterium
GCGGCCCGTGCGTTGCTGACGGTGCTGGAGGCGACCGTGGGCGGCCTCGATGAGGACCGGGCGGAGGCCCTGCTCACCGGACCCATCGGCAGGGTCGACCCGGTGTCGCTGCGCCGGCTTCGCCGCGCCCTGCGCCGCACCCGGACCTCCCTGCCCGCGGCGCTCACGGGCCGCCCTCCGCAACTGGCGGGCGCACTCGGCACCGCGGTCAAGCGGGTGCGGTCGGTGCTGTCCGGTGCCGCCCGGGCCAACCGCGATCATCACGATCCCCGCTACACGCTGTGGCAGGCCTGGGAGCGCAGCGGTCTGCAGCGGCGTTGGCTGACGCTGGCCGAGCGCGGCGGGGTGGACGGGGCGCTGGCCGACCGCGATCTCGCCGCTGTCACCGCACTGTTCGACATTGCCGACGCCTATGTCACGCGCACCACCGGTGCCTCGGTGTCGGGGCTGCTCGACCACGTCGCCGCCCTGCAGCTTCCGCCGGTGTCCGCCGACGCAGCGGTGGGTGCCGAGACGGTCGCGGTGCTCAGCCCGCACGCCGCCCTGGGCCGGGATTGGGAGATGGTGGTCATCGCCGGTGTGCAGGAAGGGTTGTGGCCCAACACCACTCCGCGTGGCGGAGTGCTGGGCACCCAGCGGCTGCTCGACGTCCTCGACGGCCTCGGCGATGACGTCTCCGCCCGCGCCCCACTGCTGGCCGAGGAGCGCCGCCTGCTGGTCACGGCGATGGGCCGGGCGCGCCGGCGCCTGCTGATCACCGCCGTCGACAGCGACGCCGGCGACGAGGCCATGTTGCCGTCGTCGTTCGTGACCGAGTTGGCTGCACTGACCACCGACGCCGCCGACGCACCGGCCGCCCCGGTGCAGGCGCCGCCGGTGCTGTCGCCGTCGGCGGTCGTCGGCCGGTTGCGTGCGGTGGTGTGCGCCCCGGACGGTACCGTTGCCGACGATCAACGGCACAGCGCTGCAAAGCAATTGGCCCGGCTCGCCGCTGCCGGGGTGGCCGGTGCCGACCCGTCGCAGTGGCACGGTACGGCGGCATTGAGCACCGAGGAGCCGCTGTGGAGCGGGGATGAGCACACCGTCACCCTGAGCCCGTCGACACTGGCCACCCTCACCGACTGCCCGCTGCGCTGGCTGGCCGAAGCGCATGGCGGCACCGGGCCGCGTCAGCTCAGTTCCACCCTCGGTTCGGTGGTGCACGCCCTGGTCGCCGAATCCAGGAGTGAGGTCGCCCTGATCGCCGACCTCGAACGGCTCTGGGCTGCGCTGCCCTTCGACTCGCCCTGGTATTCGGCCAATGAACTGGACCGGCACCGGCTCATGCTGTCGGCGTTCATGGCGTGGCGCGCGAGCACCCGTCACGAGCTCACCGAGGTCGGCACCGAAGTCGCCCTCAACGGGGTCGTCGCTCCGGGAGTGCAGGTGCGCGGCCGCATCGACCGTCTGGAGCGTGACCCGCAGGGCCGGCTGGTGATCGTCGACGTCAAGACCGCCAAGAGTCCGGTCACCAAAGACGATGCGCAACAGCATGCGCAACTCGGGCTCTACCAGTTGGCGGTGGCCTCCGGGCTGCTGGCCGACGGCGACGAACCGGGTGGAGGCCGCCTGGTCTACGTCGGCAAGCCGTCCGCCGGCGGTGGCGCCACCGAGCGCGAGCAGACCGCGCTGGCCGCCGACGACATCGCCGGCTGGCGTGCGGCGGTGGGCGCCGCGGCCGCCGCCACCGCCGGACCGCAGTTCACCGCCCGGGTCAACGACGGCTGCGCGCACTGCCCGGTTCGTCCGTCCTGCCCGGCTCAGGGGAATAATGCCCAGCGAAATGTATAGTCCCGCCGAACTGGCTGCAGCACTTGGCCTTCCGCAGCCAACCGACGAACAGGCTGCCGTCATCTCTGCCCCGGTGGGCCCGCTGGTGGTGGTCGCCGGCGCTGGCGCGGGCAAGACCGAGACCATGGCCGCGCGGGTGGTGTGGCTGGTGGCCAACGGTTTCGCCGACCCGGGGGAGGTGCTGGGGCTGACCTTCACGCGCAAGGCGGCCGGGCAGCTGCTGCGGCGGGTCCGCTCCCGGCTGGCCCGGTTGGCCGGGCACCTCGGCGTCGATCAGGCGGGCGCTCCCACCGTGAGCACCTACCACGCGTTCGCCGGGACACTGCTGCGCGAGTTCGGACCGCTGCTGCCGGTGGAACCCGATGCCAGGCTGCTCAGCGACACCGAGATGTGGCAGCTGGCCTACGAGGTGGTCAGTGCCCACCCCGGGCCGCTGCCGTTCGAGAAGAACCCCGCCGGGGTCACCGCGATGGTTCTGCACCTGTCCGGGGAACTGGCCGAGCACCTGGTCGACACCGCCCAGTTGCGCGACACCCACCGCGAACTCGAGCGGCTGGTACTTACCCTGCCGCCCGGACCCCGGCAGCGCGAGACCCCCAACCGCCGCCTACTGGACATGCTCGACACCCAGACCGAGCGTGCCGCCCTGGTGCCGCTGATCGACGCCCTGCACGCCCGGATGCGCGCCGAGAAGGTGATGGACTTCGGGTCGCAGATGTCCGCTGCGGCCCGGCTCGCGGCAGGCTGCCCGCAGGTGGGTGCGCAGGTGCGGCAGCGGTACCGGGTGGTGCTGCTCGACGAATACCAGGACACCGGGCACGCCCAGCGGATCCTGTTGTCGGCGTTGTTCGGCGGCGGAGTCGACGCGGGCCTGGCGTTGACGGCGGTGGGCGACCCGATCCAGTCCATCTACGGCTGGCGTGGGGCGTCGGCAGCCAACCTGCCCCGGTTCACCACCGACTTCATCTGCGCTGACGGCTCCCCGGCGCCGACCTGCGAACTGCTGACCAGCTGGCGCAACCCGCCACGGGCGCTCGAACTGGCCAACGCCGTCTCCGCGGAAGCACGGCAGCGGTCGGTCGGGGTGAGCCCGTTACGCCCCCGGCCCGGGGCGCAACCCGGGACGGTGCTGTGCACGTTACGCAATGACGTTGTCGCCGAGCGTGATTGGGTGGCCGATCAGATCGCCCGTCGCTGGGGTCCGGACGTCACCGCAGCGGTGCTGGTGCGCCGCAATGCCGACGCCGGCCCGATCGCGGACGCACTCTCGGCCCGCGGTGTCCCGGTCGAGGTGGTCGGATTGGCCGGCCTGCTGTCGATTGCCGAAGTGTCCCAGCTCATCTCGACGCTGCGACTGGTTGCCGACCCGGCTGACGGCGCGGCGGCGATGGCCGTGCTGACCGGCCCGCGTTGGCGCCTGGGTGCGGCGGATCTCGCGGCGCTGTGGCATCGGGCGATGGCCCTCGACAGCGGCAGGCCCCGCGCGGCCACCGCAGAGGAGATCGCCCTGGCTTCCCACGACTCCGACGCCGCAGCCCTGGCTGACGCACTGGCCGACCCCGGCCCCGCAGAGTCCTATTCGGAGGAGGGTTATCGGCGCATGGCCGCGCTGGAGGCCGAGTTGGTCAGGCTACGTGGCTATCTCCGTCATTCGGTCAACGACCTGGTGGCCGAGGTCCGCCGGGTCATCGGCGTCGACGCCGAGGTCCGCGCGGCCGGCGGGGGCACCGAACACCTGGACCGCTTCGCCGAGGTGGTGGCCCGCTACAGCGAACGTCCCAGGGCCGACGTGACCGGCCTGCTGGCTTACCTCGACGCCGCCGCGGTCCAGGAGAACGGCCTGGCCCCGGCCGAGGTCGGCGTCGCAGACGGCAGGGTGCAGATCCTCACCGTGCACGCCGCCAAGGGCCTGGAGTGGCAGATCGTGGCGGTTCCGCACCTGAGCGCGCGGATTTTCCCCTCCACCGCCTCGGCCCGCACGTGGCTCAACGACCCGGCCGACCTGCCGCCGCTGCTGCGCGGCGACCGCGCTGAGGACGACGGGGGCGCGGGTTCGCACGGCGTCCCGGTGCTCGACACCTCCGCGGTGTGCGACCGCAAGGCCCTGGAAGACGTCATCGGCGCGCACCGCGACCAGTTGAACCGGCGCCGGATCGACGAGGAGCGTCGCCTGCTCTACGTCGCGTTGACCCGCGCCGAGGACACCCTGCTGCTCTCCGGCTACCAGTGGGGGGCCACTGGCGCCACACCGCGCGGCCCGTCGGACTTCTTGGTCGAGATCAAGGGCATCATCGAAGACACCGGGTGCGGGGAAGTCGACGGGTGGGCACCCGACCCTGCCGATGGCGAATCGAATCCGTTGTGCGACAACGCCGTCGAGGCGGTGTGGCCGGCCGAACCGCTGCACCGCCGCGATGACGTCGAGCGCGGCGCTCGCCTGGTGACCGCCGCGATGGCCGCGAAAAATTCGCGGGGCACACCAGCTGATCCCGATGCCGACCCCGATGGCTGGGCCGTTGATGTCGACGCGCTGCTGGCCGAGCGTGCCCGCGCCCAGCGGCCCCGGCCGGTGCGGCTGCCGGGCCAGCTGTCGGTCAGCGCGCTGGTCGAACTCGACCGCGATCCGCGGGGGGCCGCCCGGCGGTTGGGCCGACGGCTGCCGGGCCGCCCAGACCCGCACGCCATCCTGGGCACCGCCTTCCACGACTGGGTGCAGCGCTTCTACGGCGCCGACCGACTGTTCGACCTCGACGACCTGCCCGGCGCGGGGGACGCCACGGTCGCCGCCGTCGACCCCGATCAGCTGGCCGCCTTGCAGGGCGCCTTCACCACCTCGCCGTGGGCCAGCCGCACCCCGATCGCCATCGAGGTGCCCTTCGAGATGGCCGTCGGCGACACCGTCGTGCGCGGTCGCATCGACGCGGTGTTCGCCGATGCCGACGGCGGTGTCACCGTTGTGGACTGGAAGACCGGCGACCCACCGGCCGACGCCGAGGCCCGCCGACACGTCGCCGTGCAGTTGGCGGTCTACCGGCTCGCCTGGGTCGCGCTGGCTGGCCTTCCAGAAAGCCAGGTGCGTGCCGCGTTCCACTACGTCAGCTCCGGTCGTACCGTCACGCCCGAAAAGCTCTGCGGACCAGCTGAATTGGCAGCTCTGCTCAGTATGCCCGGGGAAGGGGGGCGTTGCGCCTGATCCGAAGCGCCTGGACGACCATCGGAAGCTGCAGTGGTAACCGCGCCAGTGCGCCGATCCGCATCGGCCATTTTTGGATTCCCGGCTTGTTCCACCACATCCGCACCATGTGGAGGTTCGCTGGGAACACCGCCAGGAACAACGCGGCTGCCGCAGTCGCAGCCCGTCGGCGGGTGCGCGGCACCAGTAACAGCGCGCCCACGCCGACCTCGGCAACCCCGGAGGCGTAGGTGTAGAACCGCGGACTGCCGGGAAGTTCGGGGGGCACGATGGTGTCGAACGGCTTGGGCGCAGCCAAGTGGCCGATACCGATTCCGATCAGCATTGCCGCCATTTGGTACGCGGGTTTCTGGCTGGCGGGTGGGTTGGCGAGTGGGTTGGCGGGTCCGGTCGGGGATTGTGGCATGGTTACATTGTGCTCGTGGAGACGGTCTCGCGTGGTTGACCGAGAGCAGCAGCGCAGCCTGTCTGCCATCAACGAGAACCTGGCCGACAAGCCGGACTCTGCCCTGGTCGATTACCTGCACATTCCGGAGAAGTTCGTCAGTCCGGGCAAGCGCATCGTCCGGCGGCTGTTCTACGCATTCGCCGCGCTGTTCGCCGCGGTGATCATCGTCTACCTGGACCGTGCCGGCTACCGCGACGTTCGCGAGAAGCCGATGACCTTCCTGGACTGTTTCTATTACGCCACCGTGTCACTGTCGACGACCGGTTACGGCGACATCACCCCGTACACGGAACGTGCCCGCCTGATCAACGTCCTGGTGATCACCCCGCTGCGCGTGGCGTTCCTGATCGTCCTGGTCGGTACCACCGTGGAGACCCTCACCGAGGCTTCCCGGCAGACCCTGAAGATTCAGCGCTGGAGGAAAAGGGTGCGTAACCACACCGTCGTCGTTGGCTATGGAACCAAGGGCCGCACGGCCGTCACCGCCATGATCGGCGACGGTGTCGCCCCGGCCGAGATCGTCGTCGTCGACACCGACCAGACCCTGCTCGACCGCGCCAGCGCCGCCGGTCTGGTGACCGTGCGCGGTGACGCCAACCGCTCCGATGTGCTGCGACTGGCGGGCGCCCAGCACGCCAAGGCCATCGTGGTGGCCACCAACACCGACTCGACCGCGGCGCTGGTCACTCTGACCGCCCGCGAGTTGGCACCCAACGCCAAGATCATCGCGGCGGTTCGGGAAGGGGAGAACCGCCACCTGCTGCTGCAGTCCGGTGCGGACTCGGTGGTGGTGTCCTCGGAGACCGCGGGCCGCCTGCTGGGCCTGGCGACCAGCAAACCGACCGTGGTCGAGATGATCGAAGACCTGCTGACCCCGCACGAGGGGTTCGCCATCTCCGAGCGCGAGGTCGAGACCAACGAGGTCGGCGGATCCCCGCGGCACCTCAACGAGATCGTGCTCGGCGTCGTCCGCGACGGCCAGCTTCTGCGGGTCGACTCCCCGGACGTCGACGCCCTGGAGAAGACCGACCGGTTGCTCTACGTCCGCAGCGTCGAGAGTTCCTGAGCCTGTGACCTTTCGGCTGCGCAACACCCCGGTGCTGTCCCGGGTCGGGGCTGACCGCGCCGACGCCCTGCGCACCGATCTCGACGCCGCCGTCGCCGGTTGGCCCGACGCCGTGCTGCTCCGCGTCGACAACCGCAATCAGGTTCTGGTGGTCGGGGGCACGCTGGTGCTCAGCCCGGCCGCCGAGTTCGCCGAGGCTCCGCCGACCGACGCGGTCTTCCTCGGCCGGTTGGACGATGGCCGTCACGTGTGGGCGGCGCGGGCCGCGCTGCAGCCGCCCGAGCAGGGCGAGACCGCCGTGATCGATCCCCGGCGGACCAGTCATCCGTTCGACGACATCGGCGCCCAATTGGTGGCCTCGGCGCTGGCGCTGCTGAATTGGCATGACAGAGCACGGTTTTCGGCCGTCGACGGCTCCCCGACCCGGCCGATCCGGTCTGGTTGGGCGCGGCGGAACCCGCTCACCGGGGACGAGGAGTTCCCCCGCATCGACCCCGCGGTGATCTGCCTGGTGCACGACGGCGCAGACCGCGCCGTGCTGGCCCGCCAGGCGGTGTGGCCGCCGCGTCTGTTCTCTCTGCTGGCCGGTTTCGTCGAGGCGGGCGAATCGTTCGAGTCGTGCGTGGTGCGCGAGGTCGCCGAGGAGGTCGGACTCGACGTCACCGACGTGACCTACCTGGGCAGCCAGCCCTGGCCGTTCCCGCGCTCGCTGATGGTCGGGTTCCACGCTCTGGGCGATCCGGAACAGGAGTTCGCCTTCCGTGACGGCGAGATCGCCGAGGCCGCCTGGTTCACGCGCGCCGAGGTCCGTGCCGCACTGGGGGAGGGCGACTGGAGCAGCCAGTCCGAGTCACGCCTGCTGCTGCCCGGCACCATTTCGATCGCCCGCGAGATCATCGAGTCCTGGGCGTTCGCGGACTGAGACGCCCGCCGGTCCGGGCGGTCGAGATGCGCCCAGCCCGCGACCGCGCTACTTCCCCAGCTTCGCCTTGACGTCCTTGATGCTCGGGTTGGTCAGCGCCGACCCGTCGGCGAACTTCAGCGTCGGCACCGTCTGGTTCCCGCCGTTGACCGACATCACGAAAGCCGCCGCCGCCGGATCGTGCTCGATGTCGACCTCGGTGAACGAGATCCCCGAGGCTTTCATCGCGGTCTTGAGCCTCACGCAGTAACCGCACCACACGGTGGTGTACATCGTCACGTCCGACATGGCTCTCAACTTAGTGGAGTGTCGGCCCGCCCTGCGAAGATGGACGCCATGCCGCGGACAAGAGACCGTCTCAGCGGCCTCGACGACGAGCAGCGCGAGGCCGTGCTCGCCGCCCGCGGCCCGCTATGTGTGCTGGCCGGGGCGGGTACCGGCAAGACGCGCACCATCACCCACCGCATCGCCCACCTCATCGCCGACGGCCATGTGGCCGCGGGCCAGGTGCTGGCGGTCACCTTCACCTCCAGGGCGGCCGGGGAGATGCGCACCCGCCTTCGCGGCATGGACGTCGCCGGCGTTCAGGCGCTGACCTTCCACGCCGCCGCCCGCCGCCAACTGCACTACTTCTGGCCGCGGGTGGTCGGCGACACCGGGTGGGAACTGCTCGACAAGAAGTTCGCCGTCGTCGCCCAGGCCGCCAACCGGGCCCGCGTGCAGGCCAGCACCGATGACGTCCGCGACCTCGCCGGTGAGATCGAATGGGCCAAAGCCTCGCTCATCACCCCCGAGACCTACGCCACGGCCGTCGCCGAGGCCGCCCGCGACATCCCGATGGACGCCCAGCAGGTGGCCGCGGTGTACGCCGGCTACGAGAAACTCAAGGCCAACCGCGACGGCACCACGCTCTTGGACTTCGACGATCTGCTGCTGCACACCGCCGCCGCGATCGAGAACGACGCCGCCGTGGCCGCGGAATTCCGGGACCGTTACCAGTGCTTCGTCGTCGACGAGTATCAGGACGTCACCCCGTTGCAGCAGCGGGTGCTCGATGCCTGGCTCGGCGAGCGCGACGATCTCACCGTCGTCGGCGACGCCAACCAGACCATCTACTCCTTCACCGGCGCCAGCCCTCGCTATCTGCTGGACTTCTCGCGGAAGTACCCCGACGCCAGCGTCGTTCGGCTCGAGCGGGACTACCGCTCCACCCCGCAGGTGGTGTCGCTGGCCAACCGGGTGATCGCCGCGGCACGCGGCCGGATGGCCGGGTCCAAGCTCCACCTGATCGGTCAGCGCCCGCCCGGGCCGGAGCCGACGTATCGCGACTACCCCGACGAGGTCGCCGAAGCCACGGCGGTGGCCCGCGCCATCAAGAAGTTGATCGCCGCGGGCACCCCGGCCGCCGAGGTGGCGGTGCTCTACCGGATCAACGCCCAGTCCGAGGCGTACGAAGAGGCCCTGACGGAGGCCGGTATCCCGTTCCAGGTGCGTGGCGGCGAGGGGTTCTTCAGTCGCCAGGAGATCCGTCAGTCGCTGGTGGCACTGCAGCGTGCAGCGGAGCGCAACCACGAGGAGAACCTCCCGCAACTGGTGCGCAATCTCCTTGAGCCCCTTGGCCTTACACCCGAGGTGCCCACGGGCACCAAGGCGCGGGAACGCTGGGAGGCCCTCGTCGCGCTGGCCGAACTCGTCGACGAGGAAGTGGCGATCCGGCCCGACCTCGACCTGCCCGCACTGGTGGCCGAACTGCGGATCCGGGCTGACGCCCGCCACCCACCGACGGTGCAAGGCGTCACGCTGGCGTCGTTGCACGCCGCCAAAGGCCTGGAGTGGGACGCGGTGTTCCTCGTCGGACTGGCCGACGGAACCCTGCCGATCTCCCACGCTCTGACCCACGGCCCCGACAGTGAAGCGGTCGAGGAAGAGCGTCGACTGCTCTACGTCGGAGTCACCAGGGCCCGAACGCATCTGGAACTCAGTTGGGCGCTGGCCCGCGCCCCCGGGGGCCGGCAGGGCAGACGGCCGTCACGCTTCCTCAACGGCATCGCCCCGCAGACCCGTGCCGAACCTGCACCGAACAAGCCGCGGCGCCAGCGCGGTCCCACTCCGCACTGCCGGGTGTGCAACGCCCCGCTCACCGCCACCACCGCAATCATGTTGCGGCGCTGCGAAACCTGCGCGGTCGACATCGATGAGGCATTGCTGGCGCAACTCAAGGAGTGGCGCAGCAAGACGGCCAAGGAACTCGGCGTGCCGGCTTATGTGGTGTTCACCGACAACACCCTGATCGCGATCGCCGAGTCACTGCCCGACGACGAATCAGCACTCATTGCCATCCCGGGCATCGGCGCCCGCAAGCTCGAGCAGTTCGGCGCCGACGTCCTCGGTCTGGTGCAGGCCCAGCGCTGACGCAGGTCAGGCGATTCCGAGTTCTCGCGCGGCCGCGTTGGCTGCGCGGGGCCCGGATATGCGCCGCAGCAGCAGCAGTCCGTCCAGCACAGCCACGGACGCCAACGCCTGCCGGCGCCGTTCGGCCCCGGTGGGCGCGGCGATCCTCGGCTCGATCCAATCCACCCACCCTTTGATCAGCGCAGGGGCCAGACCGGCATAGGGTTCGCGACCCGCGCTTGCCAGCCCGATGATTTCGAAGTAGACGGCGAAGACGGGGTCGGCGGCCGGCGAGGCCAGTGCCGGCCAGGCCAGGCGTTGAAGTTCGCGAGCAGGAAGGGCGGACTCGCCGAAAGCGATCGCCAGCGTGCTCTGCAGTTGTTCGGCGAGGGCCCCCACCACCGAGTTGATCATGTCCGTCTTGGTCGGGAAGTAGTAGACGACGGTCCGGTCGCTGATGCCGAGGCTCTGTCCCACCGCGCCGAACGTCAGTGACCCGATTCCTGAGGCGGTCGCCAGGTGCAGGGCGGCGTTGAGGAGGTCCTCCCGGGAGTGCTTGTAGCCCACGGGTTGAGCGTAGTCGGCAGATGCCCTACGCTAGTTTGTAGTAACCACTACAAACTAGGCGAGGGCAGCGAGAATGAATGAACGTGACACCGGTGCACCGTTAACCGGCTTCGTGGTGGGTGCGCTCGTCGCACTGGGCTTCGCGATCCTCATCAGCCTGCTGCCTGACTCCGCAGTGCTTGAGACACGCTGGCGCGTCCTGGTGTTTGCACTGTGCGCACTCGCGGCCCCGCCGACGGTCTGGTTTCTGCAGTGGGTCGCCCGTATCCGCCATCTCGATCAGCGGTTGACGTTCACCTGGGCAGCGGCCGGTGCCATGACCTTCGACGGCCTGGCGATCGGATTCCTGCCCGCGCTCTACGGGCACTCGGGCCAGGCGTTGGCCTGGGTCGCGGCGGCGCTGTTGTTCGCCTTCGCCAGCTTGATCGTCGCGGGCCAGGTCATGCTGGGACGCGTCGTGCCGGCGGTTGGGCCTTAGGTCACAGGCCCCGGCGCACGGCCTCGATCAGTAACCGGTGCTGTGCGGCATCATCGGGTCGTGCGGCGGCTTGGCCGGCGGTGCAGCGTCAGGCATGGCGTCGCCGACCCAGATCAGCAGGTCCTCGGCGCCGTTGTTGTAGACGACGCTGTTGGGGGTCTCACCGGTGACGTCGAAGTAGATCCGCCCGCTGGACTTCTGACCCTCGGCCAGCGTCAGGCCCGCGACGCCGCCCCAGGACGGGGCGGCCAGCATCCGGTAGGTGTCGCCGTTGGCCGCGCGGGCGTTGAACAGCGGCAGCAGGGGAGTGACGGTGCCCTTGAGGGCCTGCACCACCACCGACGCCTGGTAGAGGCGTCCTTCCACCGGGTAGTTGATGGTGCCGGCGTCGAGGCTCGGCGCCAGGTAGTTCACCGTGTAGCCGGTGACCACGAGGCCGTCGGCGTTGGTCAGGGTCTGCGTGGCACCCAGGGGCTCGGTGGGGGTCGCCGACCCGACCGGTGCGCCGCTCAGGGCAATCGCCGCAGCCGCGGCCGCGACGCTGAGTTTCATGGTGATTGTGGCCATCGGGTAACCCTACCCAATTGGCACCGATCGGCAGGGCAAGACCGGCTATCGTGCCCCCTGTGACGAGGACAGCCCGGGAGCGCGAGTTGCTCGCGGTCACGCTGCAGTTGCTGCAGCAGAACGGGTATGACGGGCTCACGGTCGACGACGTCGCCGCCACCGCCCGGGCCAGCAAGGCGACCGTGTACCGGCACTGGCCCACCAAAGCCGAACTGGTGCTGGCGGCGTTCATCGAGGGCATCAGCCAGGTTCCGGTCGCCCCGGACACCGGCGGCCTGCGCGGGGACCTGCTGGCCATCGGTCAGATGGTGTGCGCCCAGGCCGTCGACCAGGCCGGCACCGTCCGCGCGGTGCTCGGTGAGTTCTCCCGCAACCCCGCCCTCAGCGACGCCCTGCAGCATCAGTTCTTCGACAAACGGCGGGCGCTGATCGACCAGGTGCTCAAACAGGCCGTCGACCGCGGTGAGATCACCCCGGGTGCGCTCAACCACGAACTGTGGGATCTGCTGCCGGGCTACATGATCTACCGCTCGGTGATCCAGGGCCGGCTCCCCACCCGCGAGACGGTCGAGATGCTTGTCGACGACGTGATCCTGCCCAGCCTGATGCGGCCGCGCGATATTCCAGCGGTCGCCGGTACTGTCCAGTACTGTTCGCCGTGATGAAATCCAAGCCCGTCCGGCGCTTTTTTCGTCGGCTCCTTGCACGGGGTTGGATGCTGTTCGTCGCGCTGATCGTCATCGGGCTCGTCGGTTTCTCGGTGTATCGACTGCGCGGATTCTTCGGAAACGACGTGAACACCTCCACCGGAAGCGGTTCCGGCGCCGCGATCGTCCCGTTCAATCCCAAACGGGTGGTTTTCGAGGTCTTCGGCGATCCCGGGGCCACGGCGACGATCAGCTACACCGACGTCCACGCCCAACCCCAGCACGTCGCCAGCACCGCGCTGCCGTGGGCCTATGAGGACTCGACGACGGCTCCCGCGGTGATCGCCAACGTCATGGCTCAGAGCGACGGCTACACGCTGGGCTGCCGCATCATCATCGACGGAGAGGTCAAGGCCGAACGCGTGGTCAACGCCCCGAACGCCTACACCTACTGCTTGGACAAGTCCGGATGAGCGCCACCGACGGGCCCGCTAAGGGGCACCGGATCGCCAAGATCATCCGGCGGACCGCGCCGTTGATCGCCCTGCTCTGGATGGCGCTGGCCGGGCTGACCAACAGCAGTGCGCCGCAGTTGGAGAAGGTGGCCGAGGCGCACAACGTGGCGCTGGCGGCCAAGGACGCGCCGTCGATGCTCGCGATGAAGCACATCGGAAAGGTGTTCAAGGAGTTCGACTCCGACAGCGTTGCGATGATCGTGCTCGAGGGCGACCAGCCACTCGGCGCTGAGGCCCACGCCTACTACGACACCCTGATCGAGAAGCTGTCCCGGGACACCAAGCACGTCACCCACATTCAGAACTTCTGGGCCGACCCGCTGACCGCTGCCGGGTCGCAGAGCCCGGATGGCAAGGCCGCCTACGTTCAGATCTACCTTGCGGGCAATCAGGGTGAGGGCCTGTCCGACGAGTCGGTGCGGACGGTCCGCGAACTTGTCGCGAAAACCCCTGCGCCGCCGGGGGTCAAGGCCTACGTCACCGGGATGTCCCCGCTCATCGCCGACCAGTTCGACGTCGGCTCCAAGGGTTCCAAGAAGGTCACCCTGATCACCTTCGCGGTGATCTTCTTCATGCTGTTGTGGGTCTACCGGTCGATCACCACCGTGATCTTCACACTGGTGATGGTGCTGCTGGAGGTGGCCTCGGCGCGCGGTGTGGTCGCGGTGCTGGCCAACAACAACCTCATCGGTCTGTCCGTGTACTCGACGAACCTGCTGACGCTGCTGGCGATCGCGGCCGGCACCGACTACGCGATCTTCCTTCTCGGCCGCTACCACGAGGCCCGGCACGCGGGGGAGAGCCGCGAGCAGGCGTTCTACACCAGCTACAGCGGCACCTCGCATGTGGTGCTGGGGTCGGGCCTGACGATCATCGGCGCGGTGCTCTGCCTGAGCTTCACCCGGCTGCCCTACTTCAACAGCCTTGCGGTGCCGGCCGGCATCGGCATCGCGGTGGTCCTGCTCGGGTCGCTGACGCTGGCCCCGGCGATCCTGACCATGGGCAGTCACTTCGGGCTGTTCGATCCCAAGCGCGAGATGAGGACTCGCGGGTGGCGGCGCATCGGTACCGCGATCGTGCGCTGGCCCGGGCCGATCCTGGCGGTGTCGGTCGGCATCGCCCTGGTCGGCCTGGTCGCGCTGCCTGGCTACAAGACCAGCTACAACATCCGTCCGTACCTGCCGCCCGGGTCGCCGGCCAACGCCGGATACGACGCCGCCGAACGGCACTTCTCGGCCGCCCGCCTGAACCCCGAACTGCTGATGATCGAGGGCGACAAGGATCTGCGTAACCCGGCCGGGCTGCTGATGCTGGAGAAGGTCGCCAAGGCCATCTTCCACACCCCCGGGGTGGCGATGGTGCAGACGATCACCCGGCCGCTGGGGACGCCGCTGGAACACAGTTCGATCCCGTTCCAGATGGGCATGCAGGGCGCCACCCAGTTGGAGGCGCTGCCGTTCCAGCAGGCCCGCGCCAACGATTTGCTCAAGCAGATCAACGAGATCACCAACTCGATCGGGTTGCTCAAGCAGCAGTACGGGCTTCAACAGGAGCTCAGTGACGCCAACAACGAGCAGGCCCAGCAGTTCCGCCAGACCTACGAGATCCTCAAAGAGTTGCGCGACAAGGTCGCCAACGTCGACGACTTCTTCAGGCCGATCCGCAACTACTTCTATTGGGAACCGCACTGCTACGACATTCCCGTCTGCTTCGCGATCCGCTCCCTGTTCGACGCCCTCGACGGAGTCGACGCCCTCGGTGACCAATTCGGAGCCGTCTCTTCGGCGTTGGACAAGATGACGGCCATCCAGCCGCGACTTTTGGAGCTGATCCCACAGCAGATCGCCAGCCAGGAGCGGCTCAAGGATCTGGCGGCCACGAACTTCTCCACGCAGACCGGTCTGCTGGAGCAGACCCGCGAATCTCTGAAGAACTCCGCAGCCATGGGGCAGGCCTTCGACGAGGCCAAGGACGACAGCTCCTTCTACCTCCCACCCGAGGTCTTCACCAATCCCGAGTTCGCACGCGGCCTGTCGATGTTCTTCTCCCCGGACGGCCACGCCGCCCGATTCATCATCACCCACGAGGGCGATCCGGCCACGCCCGAAGGCATTTCGCACATCGCCGGCATCGACCACTCGGTGCGCGAGGCGATCAAGGGCACGCCGTTGGCCGGCTCACGCATCTACATGGCCGGAACGGCGTCGACCTTCAAGGACATTCAGTACGGCGCCAAGTACGACCTGCTGATCGCCGGCATCTCGGCGCTCGGCCTGATCCTGCTGATCATGATGTTCGTCACCCGCAGCCTGGTGGCAGCTCTGGTGATCGTCGGCACCGTGGCGCTGTCGTTGGGAGCGTCGTTCGGGCTGTCAGTTCTTGTGTGGGAGAAGCTTTTCGGCATCGAGTTGTACTGGATCGTGCTTCCCTTGGCGGTGATTCTGCTGCTGGCCGTCGGCTCGGATTACAACCTGCTGTTGATATCGAGGTTCAAGGAAGAGATCCACGCCGGGCTCAACACCGGAATCATCAGGGCGATGGGCTCGACGGGGGCGGTCGTCACCGCCGCCGGCCTGGTGTTCGCCGCGACCATGTGTTCGTTCGTGTTCAGCAATCTGCAGGTGCTCGCCCAGATCGGTACGACGATCGGGCTCGGGTTGTTGTTCGACACCCTGATCGTGCGGTCGTTCATGACGCCGGCTCTCGCCGCAATGCTCGGGCGTTGGTTCTGGTGGCCGTTGACGGTCAGGCCACGTCCGGCCAGCCAGATGCTGCGGCCCTACGGGACGCGGCCCTCGGTCCGGAAGCTGCTGCACCTGGATGAGGACGAGTCTGGATCCAAGGCCACACCGCCGTCCGACGAGCACTCCGAGGACCAGGCGCCGGCCCCGGCGAATTAATTCAGTTGTGCCCGGGCGCTCACGCCCGTTACCCTCGGGTCATGTTCTTCGCCGCCGCTGCTGCGCATCACGCCGCCGCTACCAAGTCCGTGGACTGGAGCGCGTTCTAGAAGAACACACTCACCCCCAGGCCACGGACTCCAAGTCCGTGGCCTTTTTCGTATGTCTTGTTCACAGAAAGGAATTGCCCATGACCGGCATCGACGAACTCCTGCTGCCGTGCCACGCCGGCGATCCCGATCTGTGGTTCGCCGAGGAGCCCGCCGACCTGGAGCGCGCCAAGGAGTTGTGCGGTGACTGCCCGTTACGGCGGCAGTGCCTGGCTGCGGCGCTGGAGCGCGCCGAGCCGTGGGGCGTCTGGGGCGGGGAGATCCTCGCGGGCGGAACGGTGTTGGCGCGCAAGCGCCCTCGCGGCCGTCCACGCAAGCAGATCGCGGCGTAATTCCCCGCCGGCCTAATCCTCCCGCCGAGTGTGAATCCGGTGCGACGCCGGACCCCCAGCGTCGCAACGGATTCACGCTCGGCGATAGGCGGGGTCAGAAGCTCAGGCGGGTTCGGCGAACCCGGGGATCAGCCGCTCGGCCATCTCCCGCACCGGCACGTTGCAGTCCAATTGGCAGGAGATCGCCACGTTGGAGGCGATCACCCGCAGCGGCATCGCCAGGTTCACCGGCAGGTCCATCTGCCGGGCCATCTTCAACTGCTGCGGGGCCCGCTCCATGTTCTCGGCGGCGTGCTTCTGCAGCCACTTGCGGGTGTAGTGGAACACTGGGACCTCGACGGGTTCGACGTACTGCGCGAGCATCTCGTCGATCGCCTCTAGTGAAAGTTGCTCGCCCTTCTGGATGAAGCCGATCTTCTCCATGGTGGGCAGCAGCAGGTCGTACTGCCGTTCGCGGGCCAGTCGGATCATCATGCCCATCTCCACCGGCATGCCGTCGGGCAGGGGCGCGACAGCGCCGAAGTCGATGACGCCCAGCCGCCCGTCGGGCATCAGCATGAAGTTGCCGGGGTGGGCGTCGCCGTGCATCATGCCGACGCGGATCGGCGCGTCGAAGGTGAGCTCGAAAAGCCTTGTGCCGCAGAGGTCGCGCTGCTCCTGCGTGCCGTGCCGGATGATCTCCGACATCGGGATTCCGCCGTCGATCCACTCGCTGACCATCACCTTGGGCGCACTGCCCACGACGTGCGGCACCAGGAAGTGCGGATGTCCCTCGTAGGCCCTGGCGAACGCCCGCTGGTTGTTGGCCTCGAGTCGGTAGTCCAACTCCATCTCGGTGCGCTCGACCATCTCGTCGACCACGCCCTGCACGTCGGCACCCGGGGTCAGCTGTTTGAGCACGGAGGTCAGCCGCTGCATGGTCTTGAGGTCCGCGCGCAGCGCCTCGTCGGCGCCCGGGTACTGGATCTTGACGGCTACCTCGCGGCCGTCGCCCCACACCGCCTTGTGCACCTGTCCGATGGAAGCCGAGGCGACGGGAGTGTCGTCGAAGGACTGGAACCGCACCCGCCACTTGGTGCCCAGTTGGGCGTCGAGTACGCGGTGCACCTTGTCGGCCGGCAGCGGCGGGGCGTCCTTCTGCAGCTTGGTCAGCGCCTCGCGGTAGGGCTCGCCGTACTGCTCGGGGATGGCGGCTTCGAGCACCGAGAGCGCCTGGCCCACCTTCATCGCGCCGCCCTTGAGCTCGCCGAGGACGCTGAACAGCTGGTTGGCGGCCTTTTCCATGAGCTCGGCGTTGACTTCGTCCTTGGATTTACCGGTCAGCCGCTTGCCCAGGCCGAGCGCGGCCCGGCCTGCCATGCCGACCGGGATGCTGGCCAGCTTGGCATTGCGGCGAGCACTTCCACGCTTTATGTCGTCGGCCACACTGTCCATCATCCCTGACGCTCCATGAAGAACAACTGTGAGTTCCAGCAGGAACACAGCGGATGACGTGGCCAACGCCGCGCCAGCAGAGTGTGGGAGGCCACATCGACCTCCCAGGTGGTGTTCCAGGTCGCCGGCGGCGGGCCGGCCGCGCCGCGAACTCCGGCGATGATCGTCAGGAGCTGGCCCAACGCGAGCGCGGCGGTGGCCAGCAGCGTCGGGCGGTCGGCGCAGCCAACTTCGTGGCGCAGTTGGGCGGCCAGAGCGGGCCAGGCGGCGTCGCGGTCCGTGCGGTGCAGATCGGCGCACGACAGGCAGCTGGTCACCCCGGGGATGACCAGCGGGCCCACCAGCCCGACGCCGTCGCGCACCCGCACCGGCAGGTGCGGCACCCGTGCGGCGTGCATGTCCCGCAGCAGCCGCGGGTCGGTGCCCAGGGAGTCGGCCAGCACCACCAGATCGGCTCCGGAGCCGGCGTTTCCGTGGCTGGTCAGCACCACCCGTGCCCCCGAACAGCGCAGCCCATCGGCCAGCAGCGTCGTCAGCGGGCCGTCGCCGTGGACCCGGATGGACAGGGTGCGTCCACTCGAATTGCCCTGGACCCGAAGGACACCGCGCGACGTCAGCGATTCGAGAAGTTCGTCGACGGCCTCGTCATCCAGGCCGGCGCGGCCCGCCACCCGCTGCAACTGTTCGCGCGACACCGGCGATGACATCGCCCGCAACACCGGTACCAGTTCGGCCGACCGGACACCGGCGGGCGGGCGGACGACGACGGCGCGACGCGGATCCCAGCCCACCTGCACCGCGCCGTCGGGGCGCAGCAGCACCGGCATCGTCGGGTCGAGTGCGTACACCCGTCAACCCTTGCACTGAAAGCCCAAGGGCGCGTTCAGTTATCCACAGCCGGATCAGACGGCCGGTTCCTGTACCCCGACGCTGATGAGGGCGGAGTCGATCAGCGCGGCCAGGTGATGCCAGTACAGGCCCTCGGCGATCGCCGCCCGTTGCGCCACGGCGTCGACGGCGGTGTGGCCGGCATGGATGGCCAGTCCCTCGCGGTGATCGGCGTAGGTCAACAGCGCTTTCAGTTGGGCGATCTCGCGGCCGTCCGCCTCCGACATCATCGGCGTCATCACCGAAAACCACAGATCCACCGACCGGTCCTCGGGGGCGGCGGCATCTGCGGGCGCGGGGGGCAGTAGCTTCAGCAGCGCGGTATCTGCTGTATTGACAAGCTGTTTGGCGTGCTCGGGTGCGATCAGTGTCAAGCGGTCCCGGCCGGGCATCTGTGAGGTCGGCGGGATGTCGTCGTCTTCGAGCACCTTGTGGGCTGCACCCACATCGACCTTCGCGAGTTGGTCCCTGGTGCCGATCACGGTGCGCAAACCCACGCCCTTGGACTGAGCCCACCCGGCCAACGCCCGCCACGGCCTGGTGGCCCACGACGTCCGCTCGGCCATGGGCACGCTGTTGTCCAGGGTGACGAAGCGAACCTGCTCGGGCAGATTCTGGCCGGCCGGAATGTAGCCCAGACCATAGGAATTGGCGAGCAGGATCTGTCCGTCGGTGGTCACGCCGGTGGCCCAGAAGAAGTTCATGGACGAGCTGTCGGGACGATCGTCGGCGTTGAGTGCCGCCGCGATTCGGATCGCCAGGCTCACGGGATCGCCCGGGCCCCCGGTGCGGTTTCGCGCAGCTTCGGCGCTGACGGCCTGAAGGACGGCCTCCCGTTCGGCTCGCGCGGCGCTGACCGGGACCGGGCCGGCGGCCACGCCTCCGCTGGCAGCACCCGACGATGCCGCGACAGGCGCTACCGGTGTGCCCAGTGGGGCGGCCACCGGTGCTGCGGGGGCGGGGGTTGGCGGGGGACCCAACGGCACAGCCGGACCGGCCGGTGCGCCCGAGGCACCCGTGCCCACGGGCGGGGCGCCCATCATGGCAGCCGGGGCCGCCCCGGCCGGAGCGGTCGTCGGACCCGGTCCCGCACCTGCTATTCCCGGCCCGGCTCCTGCAGGTGGCGCCGCCGCCGCAGGGGGGACGTTCAGGGCGGTGCTCGGGGTGGCGACTGGTGGAGGCCCGGCGGCCGCGGCCGGAGGCGGTGCGGCCTGAGCCGCTGCGGCGGCCGGGGCTGCTGGGGGTGGCGGTCCCGTCATGGGCGCCGGGCCGGCATTGGTGCCGCCCTGGCCTGCACCCTGGGCTGATTGGGAGGAGCCGGCGCCGCCTGAGGTCGCTGAACCTCCAGTGGGGGATTGGCCGCCCCCTGTCGAACCTGCGCCACTCGTCGACGACGCAGGGGAGGCGGCGCTGGAGGGGGACGAACCGCCGAGGCCGCTGGCGGCGGAGGTGGTGCCGCCACTTCCGCTGCTGGAACCGGAAGCCATTGAGCTGGGTGAGGCGGGTGGGCCACCGACACCGCCGACGCCGCCGGAACCAGTCGTACTTGCCTCAGACACGCCAGACGGTGTCGACTGCAGGCTCGGGGACGGCCCCGCAGTCGTTCCAGAATTACTTGGGCCAGCTGGCTGGATTGCTGCCTGGGCACCCTTCCCGGAAACGTCAGCAGCAGATTGCGTCCCACCGGCCGCTGGACTCGCGGTCTGACCGACGGGCTGGGCACTTTTTGGTGAAATATCTGCGGTCGCTGGGGGTCCGTTAGTCACTGAGCTCGATGCTTGGATGACGGGCTGTGCACTCTTTCCCGAGATATCAGCGGCTGGGGCCAATGCAGCGTTCGACTCATCGCCAGGTGACCCGCCAGTGCCCTTTTCACCGGGACCGCCGCTGAGCGGTGGTGTTCCACCAACCTTGCTAGTCAATAGTGCATCAATGGGCGCAGCCGGATTAATTAGTCTGTTGATGTCCCCGGCAGGCGGATTAAAAATCGCAGGTGCGACAACTGTGGCCGCCGCGGATTTCACTACGGACTGATTTGCTCGCAGGCCTGCGGCAACGGCGTTTTGAATTTCCGATTCTGCGTTGGGGTTGATCGCCGCGGTTTGTTCAATCTCCGCGATAAGCCATTGAACCAGCTTGACGTTCGCCGCGATCGCTGTCTTCGCTAAGCGAACAGTCTGCGTGACAGACTGATACCAAAGGATCGCCGTTGCGAGCGCCACTTCTTGCTCCCGCAACGAGAAGACCAACCCACCGACCTTTGCAGATGCCGTCTCCGCTGCCGCACCTGACCAGTTATGAGCGGCAAATAGTTCGATCTTCTCGGCGGACCACTTCTCTGATACCGCCACCATCTCACGTAGCTTCGCAGCCAGTTCGTCGGCGCGAGCACTGATCGAATCTTCTTCGGCCTCTGGCCAACCGCCGCCCGTAATCATCTCTGGGGCATAGGGTCCGTCTGGCTTTTGCACGGACACGGCTATCCGATGACCGCATCACAGGCGGCATCGACCGATGCTGCGGCGTTTTGCGCTGCGCTGTAAAGTTGCGCGTCAGGCACTGCGAAACTCGGTATCGCTGCGACGAATGCGCGGTAGTACTGCGCAGAAAGTACCAAGAAGTCGGCCACAACTGGGTTTCCGCTTGAGCGACCGATTTCTTCTGTCGCGGCGGCGCCAAGTGTCAATATGCGTCCGGCATCGTCCCAGATTGCTTTATCGCCCGGATTCCATTGCGCGACAGCTACCTTGCGTAGATTTAACCAGTCACTAAGTTGGGCGTCGTCGCTGCTGTTCTGGGAACGCAAGCGCGAGCACACTGGCGAGGGGCCGGTCAGGAATCGTTGTGGATTATTCGGATCTCCGACTGGCGCAGGAGTGCTCGGCGGCGCGACGGTGGGCACCAATGGGGCGCGATCAATCGCCGAAAGATTTGTGATCGCATCGCAAATTCGGAATATGGCTCCCGCTGTGCTGTTTCCGACCCGAGCGAGCGCATCGTCTTCGGGCCGATAACTGGGGATTGAGTCGGCGTAGGCGCGGAAGTACACGACAGTCTGTTCGTAGAGTTCGCGCATCACGCGGTGCGGGGTCGCGCGCGCCAGATCAACGGCCTGATCGGCTTCACCGCGCAGTACGCGGCCAGCAGACTCATATATTTCACGTTGCTCAGGTGTCCAGGCTGTCACCGGAACCGATGCATCCCTCTTTGCCCAACCAGCGAGCTTCGCCACGACATCGTTGGACAACTTTACCCACCGATCGCATGTCGGATCCTCGGTGATAATCCCAACGGGACCAGTGTCATTGGCGCTTGCGATCTCTCCGCTTGAGCTCTGCGAACCCCCTCCAGAAGGAGCTTGATTCCCCGAACCTCGATGGGTAAACCACACCGTGGCAGCCACACTCACGGCGATGACGGCGAGGAAGGCCAGCGCGAGCAGCAGCGAACGATGATTCCCACGCGGAGGTCCGGGTGGGGGACCGGGCTGAGGCCACGAGCCGGGGGGCTGCTGCGGATAC
>CAIOYU010000104.1 GCA_903862565.1 uncultured Actinomycetes bacterium
ACGACGTTGACGCTGGCCACGGAGGTCCGTCCCTCGCGGGAGTAGCGCAACTGCGTCAGCGACGCGTAGTCGATGGGGAAGGACAGTGTCCGTGCGGTGCCGAGGATCTCGTGGAGGATCACGTTGATGACGCCACCGTGACTGAACACCGCGACGGTGTCGCGGGGGCCCACGGTAACGACGATGTCGGCCAGCGCCGCCCGCACCCGGCTCCCGAAAGCCTCGGCGTCGACGCTCGCCGGCAACAGTCCCGCCGCCATCCGCTCCCAGTCCGCGGGACGCTCGGCGCGCACCCGTTCGATCGGAACGTAGTGCGACATCCCGCGGTCGTACTCGGCCAGCCGTTCGTCGACCTCGACAGGCATGGCGTACGCGGCCGCGACAGGCTCAGCGGTCTGAAGCGCACGGCGTTGCGGACTGCTGATCAGCCGGCTGATCGGAAAGCGTGCCAGCGCCTGCGGCAGCCGCCGGGCCTGCTCCCAGCCAAGCTGATCCAGTTCCGGATCGGAACCTTCGCCGAATTCGGTGCGTCGCGGCAGCGCGTGCCGGATGAGCAGCAACTGCATGCGTGCCACCATAAGCCGGTGGTCATGGCGTAACGATGTTGAACCCCGGGTCCGGTTTGTCCAGCACGCTCATCAGGGTCTGCAGCGCTGCGGGATCGCCGGTGATCTCAAGGCCCGGCGAGTGGACATCTCCCATGGCCGCAGCCAGCAGGCGCATCTTGGCGGCCAGGTTCACCGTCGCGGCCGCGGAGTCCGGGTCTGCGGGGCGCTTGCGGTAGACCAGCACCCCATTACGCAGCGTGACCCGATAGTTGGTGTCCAGGTCAGCGAAGGTGACGTCCATGGCGAGGTCCAGATCCCAGGCGCGCGGTCCGTTCACCGAGAGCTTGAGGATGTCGAACATCTGCTCAGGGGTCAGCTGGCTCAGCATGCTGGCCGAGCCGGTGGTGACCGGCGTACCGAAGTTGCCGCTGCGCAATTCCGTTGCACCGGAGAGGAAGAAGTTGCGCCACGTCGCACACTCGGCGCCGAAGCCCAACTGCTCGAGGGTCTGCACGTAGAGTTGACGGGCCCCGGCATGGTTCTCGTCGGTGAAGATCGCATGGTCCAAAAGCGTTGCTGCCCAACGAAAGTCGCCACTATCGAAGGCCACCCGGGCAATCTGGACCACCATGTCGATTCCCCCCATCGCGGCGACGTACCGGGGCCCGGCGGCCTCGGGTGGGTGCTGCCACAATCGGGCCGGGTTGCCGTCGAACCAGCCCATGTAGCGCTGATAGACCGCCTTGACGTTGTGGTTGACCGAACCGTAGTAGCCGCGCGCGTGCCAGGCGTTCTCCAGCGCGGGCGGCATAGGGAAGTCCTCGGCGATCTCGATGCCGGTGTAGCCCTGATTGAGCCTGCGCAGGGTCTGGTCGTGCAGGTAGGCGTAAAGATCCCGTTGCAGTGCAAGGAATTCCACGATGCGCTCGCGTCCCCACGTCGGCCAGTGGTGCGAGGCGAACACCACGTCGGCGCGGTCGGCGAAGGTGTCGATGGCCTCGGTGAGATAGCCAGCCCAGGCCTGCGGATCACGCACCAGCGCACCGCGCAGAGTCAGCAGGTTGTGCAGATTGTGGGTGGCGTTCTCCGCCATGCACAGCGCCCGGAACTGTGGGAAGTAGAAATGCATTTCGGCCGGCGCTTCACTACCAGGGGCCATCTGGAACTCGATCTCCACGCCGTCGATGGTGTGGGTCTCGCCGGTGGTGGCGATGTCGACGGTGGGCACGATGACCGCGATCTCACCGGTCGAGGTGTTCTGGCCCAGTCCGCAGCCCACCTGGCCCTCGGGTCCACGGTCGAGCAGGGTGCCGTACATGTAGGAGGCCCGGCGGGTCATCGCCGTGCCGGCGTAGACGTTCTCCTGGACCGCGTGGCCGATGAAGCCCTCCGGCGCCAGGACTGCGACCTTCCCTGCGTCGACGTCGGCCTGCGTCGTCACGCCCAGCACACCGCCGAAATGGTCGACGTGGCTGTGGGTGTAGATGACCGCCCGCACCTCGCGATCACCGCGGTGTTCCCGGTACAGCGCCAGGGCTGCCGCCGCGGTCTCGGTGCAGATCAACGGGTCGATGACGATGATCCCGGTGTCGCCCTCGACGAAGGTGATGTTGGAGAGGTCAAGTCCGCGAACCTGATAGATGCCCTCGACCACCTCGTAGAGGCCCTGCTTGGCACACAGTTGCGACTGCCGCCACAGGCTGGGGTTCACCGTGGGCGGTGCATCGCCGGCCAGGAACGCGTAGGCATCGTTGTCCCAGACCACCCGGCCGTCGGCGGCTTTGACGACGCACGGTTCCAGTGCGCCGATGAATCCCCGGTCGGCGTCGGCGAAGTCGGTGGTGTCGGCGAACGGCAGTTCGGAGTCCATGTCAGCCGATGTTACGGCGCGACACGGTGCGGCAGTGAGGACTGCAGGAACACCATGTATGTCGTCGGGGTGCGCGACACTATGTCAGGCGAAAGGACCCATCCGTGACGGCGATCAGCACCGCTGACCTTGCGGCAGTCGTGTACTCGGCGGGCAGGGTGTTCGACGGGCTCAGGACCGGGCGGCTGGATACCGAGAACTTCCTTCGCTCCGGCAGCCGGGACGGCATCACCTCGCGGCAGGACCTCGCGCTGCTCGAAGACCTCCGCGATGTGGCCGAGTTGATCGTCGGCCACGGTTCGGCCGCGATCGACGCTGATTTCGTCTGTCGGGTCAACGCGGCGATCAGCCGCAGTGGTGCCCTCCACCCGGGACGGTTCAGGACTCCCGATCAGCGGATCGGCGTCTCGACGCGGTACGGCCGCCACGAACCCGATCCGCTCACCGGACGCCAGTTGCAGCACCGCATCGACGCGGCGTTGAACGGGGCCGATCCGCAGGACTGCGCGATCGAACTCTTCGTGGATCTAGCCAAGGCACAGCCGTTCGAGGACGGCAACAAACGCACCGCCCTATTCGTCGCCAACGCCTACCTGATCGGACTGAACACCGGCGCACTGCTCACCGTTCCGGCGGACGATCCGCAACTGAGGGACGCCTTCAATGACCTTCTCGCACAGGCCTACGTCCTGGACGACCGCCACGGGGTGAGCGATCTGCTGCGGACCCACGGGTTCATCCCGCTGAAACCATAGGTTCCTGGCGACTTCACGGCGAGGCCGGGTGCAAGAGGTAGAACAGCAGGACCGCGACGAAGGACACCACGAAGCCGACGCTGATCCAGAGGGTGAATCGGCGCTCCAGACTCATGGCCTCGTCCTCGCCGTCGCGGCGCAGTTTCCACGCGCCGATCACCGCACTGGCCAGCACGGCGGTGATCGCACCGTAGGCGAGCACGTAGATGAGGTCGATCATCGGCAGGTAGCCGACTTCTGGCAGGGCCGAGGAAACCCCGAATTGCATGGCTACCAGAGCGATCAGCGCGGTGATCGGGACGTTGACCTTGGAGTCGACGTAGGACGCGGGAATGATGACCCCGAGAGCCGCGGCGATGAGCACGATCAGCAACGGCAGGATGGTTTTGAAAATGCCCGACGTGACCGGTGACGAGATCGGTATCGCAACGATGAACCGGGTGTAGGTCCGGTCCGCCCCCGAGGAGTCGACGTCGCCGAAGGACGTCGGATAGGTGTGGGTGTCGAAGGTGATGGTCGGCGTCCCGAACCGGTAGCCCGGCAGGGTGATCTCCGGGTTGACGGTGATCGGGTCCTTGTCGGGTACGTAGACGACCTCTTTGGCGTTGTTGACGCCGTTTTCGACGACGATTTTGAGGGTCTGCTTCTGAAACGGGAAGTCCGCCACCGAGAGGGCGGAGTTGAAGTTGCCCTGATAGCGGGCCAGCCAGACCAGCGAGCCGTCGGGTTGTTTGCGCGGTTCCTTGTAGACCTCGGTCTTGGTCAGCGCCCAGGTCTCGAACACGTTCATGATCTCGACGCCGGCCGGAGCATCGAGTTCCGGGTCGGTCCAGCGTAGCCAGACATAGAAGTCCGCGGTGAAACTGTTGGTGGTGAGGTCGACGTGCTGGAGGTTCTCGACGTAGACCCCGACGGTGACCTTCATCGGTTCGGGGTCCGGGGTCGGCGGTGCGGCCGCAGCGACCCCCCGGGTGGCTGAGCCGGCCTGTAGACCGACCAGCAACGCAAAGAAAAGCATCGCAGCAGTCAAAATCCGGGTCAGCACACCGACAACAGCCCTCATTTGCGTCCTCGTCTCCTGGCACCTTCGACGAGATTAGCGATCCCCGCGACCCGGGGATCCTCACGGTTCACTGTTTCGTTGCCGTGACCGCGATTGCCCGGCGATTCACTGGATCCCGAGGAGTCGAACATACGGGTCGTTCGGCACGGTGATGCTGACCACCTGTTTGCCGGCGGGAATCGGGTGGGAGTAACCGTAGACGTAGGTGGGCGTGTAGTCGGTAGCTCCGGACTGCGAGTAACGCTGGGACGGCGTTGCGATGACGGTCTCGTTGGCGTAGTGCTGAGGGTTGACCCAGTCGCTGAACGACTGGGTCCAGGCCTCGCTGGTGCCGTCTGAGTAGTTCAGTGTCATCGTGACATCGGGGTGGTTGCCGTTCACCGCTGCGCCGACCAACTTGAGAGCGGAGGTCTGGACCCCGACCCGGACAGGGATCGTCTGCCCCTCGAAGCGGGTGAAGTCAGGCTGGTTGGGGCTGCCGAGATCGAAGGTTGCACCGTCCCAGGCCAGGGAAACCGCTATCGGCGAGGATCCGGGCGTTCCACCCAACGCCTCCCAGGAATAGGCATAGCCGTAGGTGTCGAAGCCGCCGTTGTAGACGGTCTGCCCGTACCTGCCGACTCCCACGCCGAGGTGCTCGGTGGACAGCGGCGTGCCGTCCGCGGCGAGCCACAGCCCGGCACTGGTGATATTGCCGTTGCGATCGGTTCCTGATCCGACGAAGTTGGTGCCGCTGACCGTGAAATACGTTGTCCCGAGGTCACATCCGCCGCCGGGTCCGCACATCAGATGGTCGAAGGTGGTCGATGTGGGTGCGGCGGGAATCGCGACCGTCTGCGACTGGGACGGAAGGACGTACTCCGACAGGCCACTGTCGCCGACGACGAACAGACGGGTGCCGTCGGGACTGATCGCCACGTCCTTCGGGTTATCCCCCACGTCCAAGGTCGCGATGACGGTGTTGCCGCCGGTCGGGCCCACGCTGAGCACCGACACCGTTCCCGCTGCGCTGTTGGTGACGTAGAGCCGGGTGCCGTCGGCGCTGACCGCCACCCCTGTGGGTCCGTCGAAGCCTCTCAGTGTGGTAAGGGTCGGTTTCGACGAACCCGGATTGTGGAAGGCCCACACCTCGTTGGCCATCGAACTGGCGACGTAGAGGTAGTCACCGAGCGCGCTGACGGCAAGACCGTCCGGCCTGCCGTCCAAGCTCAGGGTGTTCGTCACTGTGTTGGTGACCGGGTTGATGACCGACACGAAGCCACCGTCGCGGCTGGCGGCGTAGACAGGTTGCGCACTGAACGGGCTCGCCACCACGTTGCTCGCCCCTGCTGTCGGTTCACCGGCCGGGGTGCCCACATCGATGGTCTTGATGACCTTGTTCGTGGCGGAATCCACCACCGCGACACCGCGATTGAGGTCGGCGACGTAGTAGCGGTCCCCGAGAGTGCTGACTGCGACCGCAAAAGGCAGATCGAATCCGCCGACGGTGCCGGTGACTGCTCCGGTGACGGCATCCAGCACCGACACCGAATTCTCGAAGAAGTTCGTCGCATAGACCTTCTTGCCGTCCGGACTGACGGCAACGTCCGCGGGATCGGCCAGATCAGCCGTCGCCGTCACCGCCCCGGAGACGGTGTCCACCAGCGACACGCTGAATCCGATCGCGTTGGCGACATAAGCCCGGCGGGCGTCCGGACTCAGCGCCAAGCCCATCCCCCCGTAGTATGCGTAGTAGCCAACGGGGATCGTCCTTCTCTGCAGCCCGGTGTTGACCGTTGCGGTGTAGGAGACCACCGGCGTGCCGCCGTCGGCGACGGTCGGCGTCCAGTCCAGCCTCACCTGTTCCGGAGCGGATCCGGCCGTTGCGTCAAGTCCGACCGGTGTCCCGGGTGTCATGGGAATCAGCAACGGCGCCCCGCCGGCGTCGACCCAGATGCCCCGCTGGATTGGCGCCGCAATCGGGGCAACGGTCCCCCCGGACACCTGCCGGGCGGGGATGGTCGTGTACTTGACCGGGGTCGTAGCCACGAGACCCCGCTCCGGAGTCCAAACCTGGGCCGTGAAAGCCGGCGATCCTTTGAAGTCGGGGTACTTGATCGGAGGAGCGAACCGGCAGTCTTTGACCTCACAGACCAGCGATCTCAACTCCCACGAATATCTGATGACCTTGGTGAGAACCGTCCCAAGCGGCCCGAGTAGATAGTCGAGGCCGCCGGCGAAGAGGTTGGTTCTCAGCTGTCCGCTGGCCCCCCGCCCGGCCACCAGTATCGAACCGTCGGGCGCTAGTGCGAAGCTGTCGGGCCGCCCGGCATCGGGCTGAAGACGGAATTGCGATGCGGGAACCCCGAACCAAGCGGCGTCGAGGTTGATTTGCGACGTGTCGAACTTGCCGTTTGCGTAATCGATTTTCTTGACCTCACCGCCGCCCGAAGAAGCGGTGAGCCAGCTATCATGCGTGGCAACCAGGACCGAGTCATGCCCCGGAATGGCGATGACACCCTGGCCGCCGCGGCCGACGTTAGTTTTGTCCCGCCGCCCTGTGACCGGGTCAATTCGGGTCAGTGTCGTCTTCAGATTCAGATTGTTCGGGTCGAAGCCAAAGTAGGAAAAAAGCCCGTTGCCGCTGGTCAGGGTGTCGGTGGCCCAGATTATCCCGGTTTGGGAAACGGTAAGTCCCGTCGGCGGGTGCCGCAGCTCGAACGGGTTGGTATCAGCGGTCCAAGTGCCGGCCGCGGTGCGGTAGATGGCCTGCACCGCACCGTTCTTCGCTCGGCGGAGGTTCGGCCTCAACCGATGACGAACGTCCAAACCAACCCAGACCCCCCCGTCAGGGGCGGCCGCCAGAGCCCCCTGCATCGGCGCCCCCGCGAGCTCCAGGGTGTCGGCGAACTGCAGGTTCCCAGACACGTCGGCGATCCGTTGCACGACCCCGGTGTTGTTTTTCACGTTGGGAAACAGGGCGCCGAGGATGCCGCTGAACCCACCCGTTGCGCTTGCGACCCAGATGTTTCCCGCGGTGTCCTCGGCGAGAGATCGTGGGCGCGGTCCGCCGGTCAGAATCTCCGACTGAACCCGCCATTGGCCGTCGGCGTAGACGTATTGCCGCACCTGCGGCGGCGGCGGCGGCTGGTCGGCGATCGAGGCGATGACTCTCTTGACCTCGTCAGGAAGGGACTTGTACTCCTTGCGGACCCAGTGAGCGCCGGGAATGACCGCGAAAACCAGGTTGCAGAACGGACCACCCAAGCATTTCAACGCTCTCTTGGCGACATAGTCGACAAGGCTTTGCTGATAGGCGATCCACATGGAGCCATCGCGAGCGGTCAGCATCGCGGTGGGGTGACTCAGGAACGACGTTAAGGCGAGGAAGCTGTCCGTCGCGGAATACGCCACGGTTCGGGCTGGACCGCTCTTCGAGCCGTAGTCGGGGGCAACCGAAAAGACGAATTTGTCAGTCGAATTCACGGCAAAGGTCAGCGACTCGTTGGTCGTGCTGATCTTCTGGATACCCGGATCCTTCGACGGGTCGATGGGTGTGGTCTCCAGGATCACCATGTAGCCAGTCGGCGTGCCTGCAGTCGCTGTCGGCGCCTTCCAGGACAGCGTCAATTGCTGGGCACCCGTCGCAGCCACCGCCAGGTCGCGGACCATGCCCGGAACGACAGGCGGGATGGGGAGGGCCAGACCCGCGGCGACACCGGACGCCGCGGGCGAGGCAAGGCGCTCTGCGGACAACTGCCTGCGCGCCAGCAGTACGGCCCCTTCGATGAGATCCGCAATCGGCCCACCGGGCAGCCTGCCGAGCAGATTCGACAGGTTCGCGAACACGTTCCGCACGCCGGTAAGACCGTCCACCGAGGTGCCCGCCACCAGGGCGGCACCAGTCGGTGCAGGCTGGGGCCGCGCGGCAAGCCACTTCGGCAATCCGCGCGCGGCCGACGCGACCGAGGGTTCCGTGCTCGTCACTGCGGCTTCGGGCTGAGGAACAAAAGGTGGGACAGCCTTTTTCGTAACCGCTGCGGCCTCGCCGAGCGCTACCGTCCTATGCCGAATCGCCTCGGCCGCCAGATGGGCGGAGGGTACCGCCGCAGCGTGCGGTGCGATGCGTCGAGGCGCTGTCCCCGGTGCGACTGCCGCGGCCCGAGGCGACGCGTGGCCCCTCTCCGGGCCGGTCGATTGGCCCGCGGCCCTAGCCGCGCCAGGCACGTTCGGGCGGGGCGCGCTGCGTCCGCTTCGCGGTGTTCCGGCCGACGTCGAATCGGCGTCTGCCGACACGGCCGCATTGCTATCCCGGCCGTCGGCGGCCGCCACCCCGGCCCCTTGAGGACCGATCAGGCAAAGGCCGAGCGCCAGGGCCGCGACACCGGCCCGAGCGGACGTCGCCTTCTCCGTCATTGCAACTCCTTCGGAAGGTCGCTAGGTAGGCATCGCGGGCTTGCGACCGAGTGCCTCGAATCAAGCTGCGGCGGTGCGGTTTTCCGTCAGCGTGACGATCGGGCTGCAGCCAGGGGGCTGAGCTTCCCAAGCCCGGAGGCCTTGACGACGTTCTTGCCAGGCCCGGTCTGGGTAACCGTCACGCCGGTCTGACCGACCGCACCGGCGATCGCCTTGTCGCCCAGAGCGCTAACGGTGTTGTCCTTGCCTCCCTTGACGAAAGCCTTGCTGGACGAGCCCGGCTGCTTCACAGAGCCGGCCTTGGTGAACGATCCGTCGGTGGCGGTGTTGGCGGTGCCACTGTTGACGGCGACGCTGCGATCCCCCCGGACCTCGGCAAGCAGGAGTCCCTTGTCACTCGAGGTCTTGATGTTGGCGGCCACGTTCCCGTTCCCCGACCATACGATGGCCTCCGTCGTGCCGCCACCCGTATTACGGCTTGCCACATTGATCGCCGCGTTCATGCTTCCGCCGCTTACCAGCGCGCCACTTCCCGCACCAAGGCTCAGTGCGACGTTCTTAGAGACACCGTCCACGACCGCAGTAGCGTCCTTACCGCGCGCCACGGCCAGCCCCTGAGCCTGGCCCGGCCCACCCGAGTAGGCCTGCGCAACGGTGCAACCGTTGAGCCCGCTGGAACTGTTCAGACTGCACCCCGTCGACGGTGCCACCACACCGCGGCTATCGGCCAAGGCCAGCGAGAATTTGCCCTCGGCATCGGCAACCCCGCTGTTGCCCAGCGCAATCGCAACGCTGGTCGAACTGCTGAAGCACTGGTCAGAGTTGTTGCGGCCGAACAACGACATGCATGAGGCGTTGCCGGCCGGGGCCGTCGCCAGCGCCCCGGCCGCTACGGTCCCGGCCACCAACGCCATCCCGGCGACCCGGGCCGCGAACCTCGTCATCGCTGCGGTCTTGTCCGCTCGATCGGTCATCGTCGTTGCCCTTCAGGTCTCTTTGTGCTGCCTCAGCACTGCCTTGGAAGATCTGCGTGATCCGGCTCACAATCGTTGCAGATGAGTTTTTGAACCGATTTGGTTCTCTTTGTGAATCACGTATGACTCTCGCGCCCGGTGCAATTCGTCCCCGGTGTGTCCGATTCGGCTGCCGGCCGGGGCCGTAGCCTTCTACGATGATGCATTCGGTTCGCGGCTTGTCCACACTGTGTTGCGCGCTGGCTGCGCTGGCGTATCCCTCGGTATCCACCCAGGCCACCCAGCCCAACGTCGACTACATGCTGGCCGCCGCGGTGTCCCTAAGCATGGGTGGGACGTCGATGGGCGACCCCGGCCAGGGCTACGCAACCACCATGACCGAGCAGTACATCGAACCGTTCTTCGGCATCACCATCGCCCCCGAAGACCGACACGTTGTTAACTACCCGGCTCAGATCCGTCCGTTTTCCTGCTCAGGATCGTCGCTGCGGCATTGCTTAACTCTGGACGCCTCGGAGCAACAGGGCATCACCGCCCTCGCACAGGCGATCTCGCTGTACCCCGACGATACGAAATACCTACTCGGGTACTCCCAGAGCACCCAGATCCAGACCGTCACCAAGCGCACGATGATGCTCAACGCCCAGATGGCCGGCGGGCAATTCGGGGACTACCCGGATGTCAAGATGTCCATGGTCGCCAACATCAACAAACCCAACGGCGGCATCCTGGAACGCTTTTCGTGGGCGTGGCCCACCCCGACCTCGCTGAGGCCATTGGGCATCACCGCCTACGGCCCCACACCCACCGACACCCCGGCCGACCCGGCGGATCCCGCCAACCATGCGATCGACACCGTGAACTTCAGCTTGGTCTACGACGGCATGGGCGACTTCCCCACCGACCCGTTCAACCTCCTGGCGGTGACCAACGCCGTCCTGGGTATCGCCTACCTGCACAACACCTACCCGTTCCAAACCGGCATCTCGCCAACCAACCCCAGGGTTTTCCATCAAGGCTCGTATCAGGATTCGGCGTACTACATGATCACCAACGACGTGGTGCCACTACTGATGCCGTTGCAGCAACTCCGAGTGCCCGAACCGCTGCTGCTGTTCCTCAACGCACCCCTGCAAGTTCTCATCGAGACCGGCTACGACCGCCGCACCAACCCCGGGGTGCCGGTGCCGTTCCGACTGAAGATCAACAACCCCGTCACGGTCACCAAAAACTTCCTGACCTCACTAGCGGTCGGATTCGACGACGCATCAGCATCTCTCGGCCACGGGCGGCCCTTAAAGACCGCACCTGCCGGGCCCTTCGGCGTCGGCGGCCCGACCGGGCCCATCCCCGACCCGACAGCGGCCCGCGCGACCATCGCCGCGAAGACGGGCGAGCCGTCGGCCGCCCGTAAAGCCCAGCGCACCAACCGGAATGGAGGGAACGCTCACACTCGAGCACGCCCGGCCGCGCGGCCAGCAGCGCCTGAGCGTTAACCTGCGCTAGCCCTGCCCGGTGGCCTGCTGCAACCCCAGACACTCGGTGGGGTCGAAACTGTGGCAGGGGACGCCGTCGATCCGGGGTGTGCTGTTGTGGTAGCCCGGTGCGGAGTAAGTCATATTGCCGGAACCCCGATCGCCGAGGTCATGCATTGCCCGGTCGCAGGTTGAGGACCTGGCCGTCACCGCAGGCGGCCAGCACCGATACAGCGGATCCGGGTGCCACCGGCGTTGGGATCATCATGAAAACCTTTCCCTCAGAGCGGGACTGCTGTTGATGATCAACGACCCCGCCGGTGGACTTCT
>CAIOYU010000105.1 GCA_903862565.1 uncultured Actinomycetes bacterium
GGAGCTTTCTTGGCAGCCGGAGCCTTCTTGACGGGTGCTTTGTCCTCCGGGCTGTCCGCCACGTGTCCTCCTGGGGTTCATGTCACTTCGCCGGCCGCACGATCGCAATAGATCGCAATGATGGGAATCCTGTCACCAAGCACCGGGCATTGTGTTGATTGCGCCGAAAGTGCGCACAGATCGTGCTTTCACCGAAATCCGCGATCCACGCGCACGCTCGGCGCGCTACCCCGACCGGGTTGCCCCGCGCCATCCGCATCGTGGTTCGACAGCAGCTGGCGCAGGTCGGCGATCTCGTCGCGGAGCTGTTGGATGTGGGCCACCGTTGCGGCTTCGTGATCGTCGTCTTCTTCGGCCACCTGGCTGACGATCCAGTGCGCCACCGTTGCCGTGACCACGCCGATCAGGCTGATACCCCCGATCATCAGCAGCACGGCGATGACCCTTCCGGACTTGGTGGTCGGGACGTAGTCCCCGTAGCCCACGGTGGTGATCGTGCTGATCGCCCACCACAGGGCGTCGGGGAAGGTGGTGATGCGGCTGTTCGGTGCGTAACGCTCGGCCTTCAACTCGGCCAGTGCGGAGCTGTAGATGATGAGGACGGCTCCGAAGGCGGTGAAGGCGATGACGCGCCCGCGGACCGCGTCTCCGAAAGCCTTCTGCAGAACCTTGATCAGGGCGACCAGTCGCAGGAAGCGCAGCGGCTGCAGGAAGGGCAGGGTCACCACGGCCAGGTCGAGCGGATGGGTGAAGAACCACTTCAGCCGCGCTTGGACCAGCGAAAGCCGAACCAGGTAGTCGATCAGGAAGGGCACGTACAGCGCGTCCAGCAACAAGGACACCAGCCTTGCGCTGCCACCCCGGGGCTCAGACAGGACCTCCACCGAGTAGACCACGAGGAAGATGAGGGCGCACCCGGCCAGCGGCCATTCAACGCGGTTCTCCCACCGCTGCAGCCGCGTCGTCTCGTCATCCATCGGCGGCAGATTACCCTGCCAACTATGCCGAACGACCGCACGCGCGAGGCTGGCGACCACATCGGCCCGAGCCCGGCCGATCTGCGGCGTTGGCGCAAATACCTGGCCAACGAACGGGCCGAGGCCGCGGTGTACCGGGATCTCGCGCTCAAGCATTCCGGCGAGGAACGCGAGATCCTCTCGGAGATCGCCGTCGCCGAGGAACGTCACGAACAACACTGGCTGAACCTGCTCGGCGAGCAGGTCGGCGAGCCCGTGCGCGCCGATCTGGGCACCCGGACGCTGGCGTTCATGGCGCGGCACTTCGGGTCGGTGTTCGTGCTGGCACTGGTGCAGCGCTTCGAGGCCCGCGCCGCCTACGACGACGATGCCGACGCCACCCCGACGATGGCCGCCGACGAGCAGATCCACGAGGAAGTCATCCGAGCACTGGCCGCCCGCGGCCGCGATCGTCTCTCCGGCACCTTCCGTGCGGCGGTGTTCGGCGCCAACGACGGTCTGGTCAGCAACCTGGCGCTGATCCTGGGCGTCAGTGCCAGTGGGGTGTCCAGCCACACCGTGCTGGTGACCGGCCTGGCCGGACTGCTGGCCGGGGCCCTGTCGATGGGTGCCGGGGAGTACGTCTCGGTCAGCTCGCAGCGTGAACTGCTGGAAGCGTCTTCACCGAGTCCGAACGTCGGCTCCGCGCTGACGCAGCTGGACGTCGATGCCAACGAACTGGAGTTGGTCTACCGGGCCCGGGGGATGAGCGCCGACGAAGCCAGAGAACACGCGGCCGACGTCCTCAACGAGGCCAGCGGCGCCGGGCACGACGAGGTCGCCGACGGTGCGGATCGGCACGAGGCCATCGGTACCGGCTTGGGCGCCGCGGTATCGAGTTTCTTGTTCTTCGCGACCGGTGCGCTGATCCCGGTGCTCCCGTACCTCTTCGGCCTCGAGGGGGCCACCGCGGTCGTGGTCGCCGCCGTGCTGGTCGGCATCGCACTGCTCGGCACCGGGGTGATCGTCGGCCTGCTCTCCGGGGCCCCGCCGATGAAGCGGGCACTGCGCCAATTGTTGATCGGATACGGCGCGGCGGCAATCACTTACGTATTAGGGCTGCTCGTCGGCGGTGGTGTGGGGTAGTTTCGCCGAATGACGACTGCGGCCGACCGCGCCCGCCAGCTGGCGCTGGTGTCACGCCTGAAGACGATCTATCCCGAAGTCTCGGAATGGCCGGCGCCGGACGAGCTCACCCACGACCACTGGCGTGCCTACATGAAGACGCCCCACGATGTCGGCGGCGAACTCGACTACCCGCACCCGTACGAGAACAAAGAAGAAGAGCAGTGGGAGCTGATGACCTACGTGCTCTGCGAGGTTCTCGGAATGCGGGGCATCTGGGTCTCCGAGGAGCGCCGCCGTATCGGCAACGTCGACGTCGGTCGCGCGGTCTACCTCGGTGTGCCCTACTACAGCCGCTGGCTGTGGTCGGTGGGCCGGCTGTTGATCGAGAAGAAGCACATCTCCTGGGGAGAACTCACCGATCGGCTGGCCGAGGTGCAGGCCCGCTACGCCGGCGGTCTGAACGGGCGCAAACCGGACGCAGAGCCGAAGTTCGAGGGTGACGGCTCAGGCGTCAAGCGCAACAAGCACCACATCGAGGCCGCCTGCATCGGCGACCCGCAGGTCTTCGCCGGCAAGGCGGGTCCATCCAAGTTCAAGGCCGGCGACCGGGTGCGGGTGCGAGACCTGCCGGCGATGTTCTACACCCGCACCCCTGAATACTGCCGGGGCGCCGAAGGCGTCATCGCCGAGGTCACCTACGAAACCCCGGCGCCCGAAGACGAGACCTGGGACATCGAGGACGCCCCGGTGGAGTGGATGTACATCGTGCGGTTCAACCAGGCTGAACTGTGGGACAACTACACCGGGCCGGCCAACGACACTCTGCAGACCGAGATTCCCGAGCGCTGGCTGGAGGCCGTGCATGTCTGACCACGATCACGATCACGATCACGATCACGTTCGCACTGTGAAGCCGATGGTCGACGAGATCACCGACTTCGAGGTGCTGGAGATCGCGCTGCGCGAATTGTGCATCGAGAAGGGCATTTTCACCGCCGCAGACCATCGGGTGTTCACCGAGTACGCAGAGCAGATCGGCCCCACCCCGGCTGCCCGTCTGGTCGCCAAGGCCTGGTTGGATCCGGAGTTCAAGAAACTGGCGCTGACCGACGCGGTAGCCGCGGCCAAAGAAGTCGGCGTCGACTGGCTCGACCCCACCGGCTTCGGCACCCCGAGTGATTTCGTGGCGTTCAAGATCCTCGAGGACACCCCGACGGTGCACCACGTGATCGTCTGTGCGCTGTGCTCCTGCTACCCGCGCCCGATCCTGGGCAATTCCCCGGAGTGGTACCGCACCCCGAATTACCGTCGTCGCATCGTGCGCTGGCCGCGACAGGTGCTGTCGGAGTTCGGTCTCCAGCTGCCCGACGGCGTCGAGGTCCGCGTCGAGGACTCCAACCAGAAGCACCGCTTCATGGTCATGCCGATGCGACCCGACGGCACCGAGGGCTGGACCGAGGACCAGCTCGCCGAGATCCTCACCCGCGACTGCCTCATCGGGGTGGCGCTGCCCAAGCCCGGGGTGACCGCCAACGTCACGCCGCTCGTACGACCGGCCGTCCGCCCGATCGACGAATGAGCGAGACCGGCGACGTCGCAAAGGAGGATTTCGCGGTGCTCGACGAAATCGTCGAGCGCCGCCAGACCTGGCCGATCATGGCCGACAAGTACGGGGTGGAAAACCCGTTGCCGCCGTGGAAGACCAGTCTCGAAGGACTGTGTGACGTCCTGGATCGCTCCTGCGCGTCGGATGCGGAGTTCGACTTCACCTTCAAGGATCGCCGCGACGAGGAAGACGAACTGTCAGCCACCCGCTACGCCGACTTGCCCTACCCGGAAAGCCAATTGGTGGCGCTGGCGCATTCGCTACTGGTGCGTGGGGTCATCGACGAGGCGACATTGCGACAGCGGCTCGCCGCGGTGCGGGCCCGCCTCGAAGCCGACTAGGACAGCGCCGAGGGGGGAATCGGGCTTAGCTGTCGTGACACTTAGCCCGTCACCACGTCGACGGTTGCAGCCCGGTGCGCCCGCACGCGGATCCGGGCTCCCCGGTGTGGCTGCTGGATGATGCCGCTGGGCCGGACACGTTCCCCGCGGGCGGCGGTGACGTCCAGCTCGACGCTGCGCAGAACCTCACGTAACACGATCCGCATCTCTGCCAGTGCCAGATTGGCTCCGAGGCAACGGCGGTTGCCGCCGCCGAACGGCAGCCAGGTGGTGGGGGACAGGGCGGCCCCGATCATCCGCTCCGGCCTGAACTGCTCGGGATTGTCGTAGACCGCCGCACTGGCATGCACCAGCCCGATCGCCGGGATGACGGTGACGCCGCGTTCCAGCCGGTAGCCGGCGATCTCGACCGGCTCTTTGAGCACCCGGCCGACGTCGAAGACCACCGGGCGGATGCGCAGCGTCTCCTTGGCGATCGCGTCGAGGTATTCGTCGTCGCCGGCGTCGGCGGCCGCCACGGCCTTGGCCAGGATCTGCGGATGGCGGGTCAGCCGCTCCAGCGCCCAGGACAGCGCGGTGGCGGTGGTGTCGTGCCCGGCCAGCAGCAGGGTCATCAGTTGGTCGCGCAGCTCCCGGTCGGTCATCCGGCGTCCGTCGTCGTCGCTGGCGCGCACCAGCATGGCCAGTGCGTCGGTGCGCTCTGCCAGGTCCGGGTCTGCGCGGCGATCGGCGATCTCGGCGTACAGCAGCGCGTCGGCTTCGGCGATCCGGCGGCGCAGGGACCGCCACGGCAGGCGACGCTGCAGCCGCGGTCGGGCGATGGCCAGGGTGTCCCACGCGCTCAGAGACAGCAGTCGGGGCATCAGCGACCTCAGTGCAGCCAGCCGGTCGGGGTCGCTCGCCCCGATGGCCGTCCGCAGGATCACCTCGAGGGTGATCTCCGACATCTTGGGGCCGACCGGAAATTCGGTGCCGACGGGCCAGCCGGCGACGTTGGCCGCGGCGATCTCGGTGATGAGCCCGGTCTGCCGGGCCACGGCGTCGCGGTGGAACGGCGCCATCATCAGCCGCCGCCGGTCGCGGTGGAGGTCCTCGTCGAGCACGAGCACCGAACTCCTGCCCAGCATGCCGCTCAACACCGAATTCGCCTCGCCCGCATGGAAGATCCGCGGATCCCCGGCGAACACCGTTTTGATGTCGGCCGGGTTGGCCAGGTAGACGCCCGGCCCCAGCCCGGTCAGCCGCACGGTGAACACGTCGCCGTAGCGGCGGTGGCAGAACAATGCGAACGGAGACCACCAGCGCAGCATCACCGCGGTCTGAACGGCGGCCGGCAACGGTGGACCCGGCGGCAACGTCATGGTTGCACCCTATGACGGTTACGGCGCGGTCTGGGCCTTCAGCACCGTGTCGGTCGGTGCGGTGCGCTCCCACAGCACGGCCCCGACGCAAGCGGTGATGACCCACGCGGTGCCCAGTACGCCACACCACGTCATCAGAGCCATCGCCACCCCGATCGGGCCGAAGGCCGTCCAGCCGTCGATCACGGGCGGGAAGATGACGCGACCGATCACCGGGACGATGATGCCGTCGATCACCACACCGGCAAGTCCGGCCAGCATGAGGTATCTGAAGCCATGTCCGCCGTCGCGCACCAGAACCACCGGGGTCAGTGACCAGAACACCCACACCGGCACCAGTGCCACGACGAACATCAGCACCTGGGTGAGGCCGTGGTATTCGGCTCCGTAGGCTGTCCGCTCCCGCAGCACGATCATCGTCAGATACAGGAGGAACCACAGCGCGCCGCGGCCCAGTTTCTGCCACCTGCCGAACTGTTCGCGCTGCCAGGCTTTGGCGAACATGCCCGCCACCATGATCGCCATCGGAATGCCCCACACCATGAACGCCGCGACCCCGAGGGCGGTCCAGTACGACTTGAGCGCCGCGCTCTCGCCGAACGCGCCCCGGACGGTGTCGCTGGTCGCCCCGTCCAGTCCCAGTTCACGGATCCAGACCGTTCCCGGACTGGCGTTCTCGGCGAACCCGGAGAAGAAACTGAACCCGAGGATCATCAGCGGGATCACCACGGTGAACAACTGCACCGAAATCAGCACGCCCTGGGTGCCGCCGTCGATACCGGTGAACCGGGCCAGCACGGCCTGGATCACCGTCATCCGCCGCGAGGCCATCAACTTGTCACGTCGTTGTTCGAGGCGGCGGTGGAGATCCTCCCGACTGGGCACTGAGCTCATGGGCGTCTAACCTACCTGGGCCCGGCTTTCGTCCGTGCGAAAGTCCAGCTAGACGCGTACAATTGAGGCATCAACGACGGTCACTTCGGTGGCCGTTCATTCACTGTCGGGGGACTCGTTTTTTCGCTGCGGTCGGCTTTGTGCTGCCCGCTGAAGGGCTGTGCCTCCGGCCTGTTTTCAGGAGAGGTAATCACGTGACCGATTCCAACAAGACCCTCATCGCAGCCCTGCTGGATCGCTCCGGCTCGATGACTCGGTCCGGGCAAGCGACCGAGGACGGCTGGCGCGAACTGATCAACGCTCAGCGGCAGAACCCGGGGCAGTGCCAGGTGACCCTGGCGCACTTCGATACCGAGTACCAGTTGCTCTACCCCCCGACCGACATCGGCCTGGTGCCGGAATTCGTCATCGCGCCCCGTGGGGCGACCGCCCTGCTGGATTCGGTCGGGCGGTTCATCACCGAAGTGGGCCAATGGCTTTCGGCGCTGCCGGAAGACCAGCGGCCCGGCCAGGTGGTCTGCCTGATCATGACCGACGGCATGGAGAACGCCAGCCACCAGTGGACCTGGGACGCCGTCAAGGCGCTGATCACCCAGCAGCGCGAGGTCTATAACTGGGCGTTCATCTTCCTCGGCGCGGACATGGACGCCGTCGAGGTGGGCGCCCGGATGGGCATGGACCGCGACCTTGCGATGACCTACGACAAGGACTCCTACCAACGCAACCGGGCGGCTTACGGGATGGTCTCGTCCAAGATCGAGCGAGCCCGTAGCAAGCGCTCCTTCGCGTCGGAAGCCTTCAGCGATGAGGAACGGGCCGCCGCCAAGGGTGCGCCCGAGCCGCGGACGAAGCGCAAGACGACCTAACCGGTCCCGCCCCGCCAGACCCTGGCCGTGATCACCCCGTGGTCACGGCCAGGGTCATTGCTGCGGCGAAAACAACTGTGGGCAATGCCATTCCGGCCAGGAACCCCATCCCGAACCGGCGGCCGCCCGCGGTGAACGCCAACACGGCCTTGACGATCAGGTTGGAGCCCAGGGCCGCGGCGATGGCCAACAGCGCGGTGTTGGTCGTGATGTCGCCCCGCGCGGCCAGACTGGCCGCTGCCACGGAACCGGCGTGCGCGTCGGCCAGGCCGGCGGCGAACGCGGCCAGCACGGCGCCGTTGGGGCCCAACGCGTCGGCCCCCCATCGGCCCACGAGCAGTGCGAAGGTCAGCACGGCGGCCAGGATCAGGGCGGGGCGCAAGGCGAACGGCCGGCTTGTCGGGACGGCGGCGACGTCGGCTCGAGCGTCCGGATCCTGCCGGGCCGGATCCCGTTGGGCGCTCCGGTAGACGAAGGCGGCGATTCCTACCAACACCACCGCGCCGGCAACCGCCGCCGGCCACAACCGGCGCACCACCTCGGGGTTGACGACGCTGATCACCACCAGCAGCTGCACGAAGGTGGACACGCTGGCGAACAGTGCCCCGGCCAATGGCGCGCGCACGCCCTCGACGGTGCGACTGAGTCGTCCCATCGACGCTGTCGTCGCCGACGCCGAGACGAAACCACCGGCAAGGCCGGTGACGAGCAGTCCGCGGCCCGGGCCCAATGCGCGCACCCCGATGTAGCCGATCCAGCCGATGCCGGTGAGCAGCACCACCAGCAGCCACACCTTGGCCGGGTTGAGCACGCCGTAGGGACCCAGCGGCTCGTCGGGCAGCAACGGCAGGATCACGAATGCGACCACGAAGAACTTGATCGCGTCCTTCAACTCCACCTCGCTGACGATCTCGCGGGCGAAGCGGTGGATGCGCTCCTTGGACATCAACAGGATGACGACGATGACGGCCAGCGCCCCCGCCATCGCCGGCCGGGTGTAGGCCAGTGCCCCCAGCAGATAAGTGACCAGCGCGGCGATCTCGGTGGTGGTGCCCGGATCGTGCTTGCTGGTCCGGTTGTAGGCGAGTGCCAGCAGCGCCCCGACAGTGGCGAGGCCGACCACCACGGCCCAGCTGCCCAGGCTCGCGGCGACGGCCCCGACCAGAGACAGCAGGGCGAAGGAGCGTGATCCGGCCGGCTGTTCGCGGGCGTGGCTACGCTCGCGCTCGAAGCCGAGCAACAGCCCGATCGCCAACGCGACCAGAAATGGTTGAATCTGCTGCCAACTCACCGCGTTCAGCATAGATCTCCACACGTGGCGGCCGGTTGTCGTTTAACCTCGCTGCTTGTGCAGGTTCTTCAGAAGCGGCGGCTGCCGTGGCTAACCCGGGGCCTGTTGGCCGGATTCAGTGGCACCGCGGTCATGGCCGCCTGGTATCACCTCGAACGGATTACGCGCCGCGGGCATTACACCGGCGTGGCGACACTCGCCGATGGCACCCCGGTGCAGGGGCTGTGGTCGGATGAGGGGCTGGACTACGACGACAGTGTGGTGCCCGGTCAGATCGTCGCCAACATCCTGAACCTGCCGACCCCCACCAACCGGGAGGCGGGGCTGATCACCCTGGCGCTGCGGTGGACCTACGGTTCGGCGTTCGGGATCCTGCACGTGTTGCTGCGCAACCGTCTCGGTGAACCCAAAGCCACGTTGATCTTCGGCGCCGCGCTGGGGACGATGACGTCGGTGGCCTTCCCGGTGCTGGGGCGCACCCCGTGGCCGTGGCAGTGGCCGCTGGACGCTCAGGTCAGCGCGATCGGCAGCCATGCCGCCTATGTGGTGACCGCGGCGGCGATAGACAACGCGCTCCGCTGA
>CAIOYU010000106.1 GCA_903862565.1 uncultured Actinomycetes bacterium
CCGTCGCCGGGTTGGGTGTGGGATTGTTTGGGATGTCGATCTTCCTCTGGCAGCGCTCCGCTGCCCGGCGCGGATCGCGGGGCGCGCAAACCGGTCTCGAACCAACGAATCCTTAAAGGGAGACACCCATGGCAGCACCGCTTCTTCAGGCCGAGATCGAGATCAACGCACCGGTGAGCAAGGTGTGGGGTCTGATCTCCGACCTCAGCCGGATGCCGCAGTGGAGCCCGCAGTGCCGAATCATGAAGCCGCTGGGCCCCATTCGTCCCGGCACGCGCACCCTCAACCTCAACCGGCGTGGTCCGCTGTTCTGGCCCACCACCTCGGTGATCACCGAGGTCGTACCTGAGCGGAAGATCGCGTTCAAGATTCCGGTCAACACCACGGTGTGGAGCTACGAACTGGAGCCGACGGCCACCGGGACCCGGGTTGTGGAGACCCGGCACGCCGAGAACGGTGTCAGCGCCGTGTCGGCCGCGGCGACCAAGGCGGCACTCGGCGGCATCGAGCCCTTCGAGAAGGAACTCGTGGAGGGCATGAATCAGTCACTGGCGCGGATCAAGGCCGCGGCCGAGGGGCGCTAGTCCCCTTCGGCGGGTCCGGCGTCAGCCGACGGGGTGTGGTCGACCACATCAGGTTCGACCCCCTCCGGTTCGGCCACCTCCGTTTCGGCCACCTCCGGTTCGGCCGACACAGGTTCCACAACCTCGGGTTCGGGTGTCTCGACCACGCGCTCAACCGCGACCACTTCGACGACCCCGTCGTCGTACGGCTCAAAGGCCGGTGAGCCACCACCCTGCGGGGCCGGGGTGTCGGAGTGCGCACCGCACCCGTAGAAGAAGTCGACCACCTGACCATCGGCGGATAATTCGTTGCAGCACACCCCGAACATCGCCCCGAGTGCCCCGGCGAGTGGAACCATGAACCCGCAATCGCGGCATGTGCGTTTCGTGGCGCGGGCCATCGCCGCCGACGGGCCATGCTCACCGTCGTGCCAGCGCTGGGCTGCGTCGTCGCGCCCGAATGCACTCAGGACCCGTCGTCGCCCCAGGCCGAGTTCAACGGCGACGTCGTCGACGACCGGATCCCCGGTGCCCATGAAGCCGGGGACCAGCCGCAGGTCGTCGGGCAGCGGCGCCAGCAGGTCGCCGGGGCCCAAGTCACCGGGACGGACGCGCTCATCCCAGGGAACCCACGGCGGGGCCAGCAGCGCGGTCGGACCAGGGACCAGAACAACTTCGCTGATCGTGGCGTGATCGGCGCCGGGAGCGGCGGCCATCACGACGGCCCACTGCCAGCCCTGATAGCCGGGCAGGTCGGCAAGGAACCGGTGGGTGGCTGCGGAATCACCCTCGAAACTGACGCCGAGGTAGTCGCCGACGGTGTCGCCACTGAATTCGAGAATCGCCGCGCGCGCCTGTTCGGCCGAGCCGGAAAGCACAGCACTAACGGCGTCCGACGGTTCCGCCGGGCGCTCCACGGTGTCGATCGAGCTGTCCATCAGGATCAATCTTGCCTCACACCCTGCTGGGCTGCGAACACCCCTTGGTGAAACGGCCGGGCCACACGCGGACCCGCGCCGAAATGGGGGACAATCGGGAACGTGTCAGGACCGCGGCGTGCGCACCCCCCGGGTGGCGGTCGCGGCGTGCATCCCGGCATGGCCAACTACCCCAGCGAACCCGCCCCCAGCGCCAACCGCTATCTACCGCCGCTGAACTCCGAAAGGCGCGGGGCCGGCGGCTACTTCACCGATGCCGACGAGGACGGCATCGACACCGATCAGCGCGATGGGAAGAGCCGACGCGGGCGCGAGATGGGCTCGCGGATGTACTCCATGGTGCAACGTGCGGCCACCGCAGACGGGGCCGACAAGTCCGGCCTGACAGCTCTGACCTGGCCGGTGGTGGCCAACTTCGCGGTGGACTCCGCGATGGCCGTGGCCTTGGCCAACACCCTGTTCTTCGCTGCCGCCTCCGGGGAGAGCAAGGGCAAGGTGGCGCTGTATCTGCTCATCACGATCGCGCCGTTCGCGGTGATCGCCCCGCTGATCGGTCCCGCGCTGGACCGGGTCCAGCACGGCCGTCGTGCAGCACTGGCGCTGTCGTTTCTGTTGCGCACCGGGTTGGCGGTGGTGCTGATCGCCAACTACGACGGCGCGACCGGCGGTTACCCGTCCTGGGTGCTTTACCCCTGCGCGCTCGGGATGATGGTGCTGTCCAAGTCGTTCTCGGTGCTGCGCAGTGCGGTGACCCCGCGCGTGATGCCACCGACCATCGACCTGGTGCGGGTGAACTCCCGGCTGACGACGTTCGGGCTCATCGGCGGCACGCTCATCGGCGGCGGGGTGGCCGCCGGGGTGGAGTACATCCTCAACACGCTGTTCGAACTACCCGGCGCCCTGTTCGTGGTCGTCTTCGTGACGCTGGCCGGGGCGTCGTTGACCATGCGCATCCCCCGCTGGGTCGAGGTCACCGAAGGTGAGGTTCCGACCACGCTGACCTACCACGGCCACGGCGGGGAATGGGACTGGCTCGACGACCAGCCCACCCAGGTGATCGACAGATCATCCCGACAACCGTTGGGCCGCAACATCATCACCGCCTTGTGGGGCAACTGCACCATCAAGGCGATGGTCGGCTTCCTGTTCCTCTATCCGGCGTTCGTCGCCAAGGCCCACGACGCCGGCGGCTGGGTTCAGATCGGCATACTCGGGATGATCGGGGCGGCCGCGGCGATCGGCAATTTCGGGGGCAACTTCACCGCGGCCCGGATGCAACTCGGCCGTCCCGCCGAGATGGTGGTCCGTGCCGCCACCGCGGTGACGGCTGTCGCGCTGGTGGCCGCGGTCGTCGGCAACCTGGTGATCGCCGCCGTCGCCGCGCTGGTCACCTCAGCCGCCAGCGCGATCGCCAAGGCCTCGCTCGATGCCTCCCTGCAGAACGATCTGCCCGAGGAGTCGCGAGCCTCGGCGTTCGGCCGTTCGGAATCGGTGCTGCAACTGGCCTGGGTGATCGGTGGCGCACTCGGGGTGTTGGTCTACACCGAACTGTGGGTGGGCTTCACCGCGATCAGCACAGTGCTCATCCCCGGACTAGCCCAGACGGTGGTCACCTACCGCGGCGAGTCCCTGATACCCGGCTTCGGCGGCAACCGCCCGGTGCTGGCCGAACCGGAGGGCCGTCACGCGATGGTGAAGCAGTGAAGCGACTCGTAATAATCGTGGCTGTCGTGCTGGCCGCGGCAGGCCTCGGTTTCGGGGCATGGCGGCTGGCCCGCCACGAGGCCTCGCCGCTGCCCCAGATCAGCGTCTACTCCCACGGCCACACCGAACGGGTGGGCCCCTACGTGTACTGCAACGTCGTCAACCTCAACGACTGCATCGAAGGCGGCACGCAAGGCGAGCTGCCGGTGAGCTCACGCAATCCGGTCCAGCTCTCGGTGCCCGCCGCCATCAGCCGCGCGCCGTGGCGACTGCTGACCGTCTACGAGGATGAGCGCAACACCGTCACCACGACATACCGCCCCGACACCCAGTTGGCCGTCACCATTCCCACCGTCGACGCGCGGCGCGGCCAGGCGATGGGCATCGTCGTGCAGTTGATGACGCTGGTTCAGGACCAGAAGGGCGATCTGCACGACGTCCCGCACGCAGAGTGGTCGGTCAAGCTCGACTGGAATTAAGCGCCAAGCTCCTGGGCCACCGCGCGCAGCACGTCGGCCACACGATGCGCCACCTTCTTGTCCGGGTGCTTACCCCGGCGCAGCTCGGGCTGCACGGCACCCTCAAGCAGGGTGATCATGTCCTCGATCATCCCGTGCAACTCGTCGGGGCTGTGCTTGTGCTCGGCCGCGACCGCCTCCCGACGGGTGCGAGCCAGGCTCGGCGGCGGGTCGATCAGCTTGACGCTCAACGCCTGCGGCCCCCGACGGCCAGAAGCCAGACCGAACTCGACCTTCTGGCCTGCCTTGAGGCCCTCAACGCCGGCCGGCAGCGCGGAGGAACGCACATAGACGTCCTCGCCGTCCTCCTGAGAGAGGAAGCCGAAGCCCTTCTCGGAGTCGTACCACTTCACCTTGCCGGTCGGCACTGGAATCACTCCTGCTTGTCGGTCGTAAGTATCGACGGCGATCCTACTCAACGCCCATTGGGTAGGCTTCCTGCCGGAGGAGTAATGCGCCTGATCCTGAACGTCATCTGGTTGTTGTTCGGCGGTTTATGGCTGGCCCTGGGTTATCTCGCCGCCGCCCTGATCTGCTTCCTGTTGATCGTCACAATCCCGTTCGGGTTCGCCGCGGCGCGCATCGCGTTGTTCGCGCTATGGCCGTTCGGCCGCACCGTCGTGGAGAAGCCGGGTCCCCGTCCGGGCGCGCTGATCGGCAACGTGATCTGGATCCTGCTCTGCGGAATTTGGCTGGCGATCGGCCACGTTGTGACGGCGATCGCCATGGCGTTGACGATCGTCGGCATTCCCCTGGCGCTGGCCAACCTCAAGCTCATCCCGGTGTCGCTGATGCCTCTGGGCAAGGAGATCGTGCCGGTCGACTCGGCGCGCGACTGGGCGCACACGCAAGCGTGACGATCACCACCCTCGGGTTGCCGGCGATCCGGAACGACGCCGTCGTCCCGACCGACGAGATGCCCACCGAGGGTCCGCTGGTGGACACCCTCGGCCGCGTCGCCACTGATCTGCGGGTATCCCTGACCGATCGGTGCAACCTGCGGTGTACGTACTGCATGCCCGCCGAGGGCTTGGACTGGCTACCTGGCAAAGACCTGCTGACGAAGGAGGAATTGACCCGGCTGCTGACCCTCGCCGTAACCCGCCTGGGTATCGCAAGCGTGCGATTCACCGGCGGTGAGCCACTGCTCTATCGAGGGCTCGAGGACGTCGTCGCCGCCACCGCCGCACTGTGCCCCCGGCCAGAGATCGCCGTGACGACCAATGGCGTCGGCCTGGCACGGCGCGCACAGCGGCTTGCCGAGGCCGGCTTGGACCGGGTGAACGTCTCGCTGGACACCCTCGACCCCGCCCAGTTCACCGCGATCACCCGCCGCGACCGCCTGACCGAGGTGCTCGAAGGGCTGGCCGCCGCGGCCGACGCCGGACTGGGTCCGGTCAAAGTCAACGCCGTCCTTGATCCGCAGACCGGCGCCGCCGACGCCGTCGAACTGCTGCGGTTCTGCCTGAGGCTCGGCTATCAACTGCGCATCATCGAACAGATGCCCCTTGACGCAGGCCACAGCTGGCGCCGGGACACCGCGGTCACCTCCGACGACATCCACGCAGCGCTGGCCGCGCACTTCGACCTGCGCCCCGACCCGACCCCGCGCGGCTCCGCCCCCGCCCGTCAATGGCGGGTCGATGGCAGCGCAGCGACCGTCGGCATAATCGCGTCGGTGTCGGAACCGTTCTGCTCGGCCTGCGACCGCACCCGGTTGACGGCTGACGGGCAGGTGCGCAACTGCCTCTTCGCCACCGCTGAGACCGATCTGCGGAGTCTGTTGCGCGCTGGTGAAGACGACGCCCGGATCGAGCTGGCGTGGCGCACGGCGATGTGGAGCAAGGCCGCCGGGCATGGCATCAACACGCCCGGATTCGTGCAGCCGCAGCGGCCGATGAGCGCGATCGGGGGCTGAATATGACAGACGTCACCACAGAGCCGGCCATCGTTGAAGTCACCGTGCGTTTCTTTGCTGCTGCGGCTGCGGCCGCGGGGTCGGACTTGCGACTATTGACGCTCCGCCCGGGGGCAACGATCGACGACGCGATCTGTGAACTGAGTGGTCAGAGTGACGAAATGGCACTCGTGTTACTCAAGTGCTCGTACCTGTGCGACGGGGTCGCCGTTCGCGACCTGCACTGTGTGCTGCGTCCCGACCAGACCATCGATGTCCTGCCTCCATTTGCCGGCGGCTGAGAGTGATGTTCGTCACATCACGAATAGGTCACGGCGTGGCTACGGCGCGATCAACAAGCCCCTGCACCAGCGTGAAAGCTGGGGTTTTAGACCTCCTTTAGAATTTGCCAGCTGGGGAAACGCTTCCCGGAACAAAAGGTGACGCGCTCCCAGCCAGCCGCTACCGTCGTTGACGGCCCGCCCCTCGCTGCGGCAGGCCCTCTCTGCTCCTCGCGCCGAGCTCCATCCACCGGAGCGGAGGGAACGTCGACAACCTTCGGATGGAGGCGGGGGACCCTCCGGCCCAGCCCTCGGGCCAGCCATGGGACCACCCGAATCCTCGCAGGCGCGTCCCACTAGAGAGGAAATCGAACTATGGGGCGACACCGCAAGCCTTCTTCTTCGTCCATCAGCGTGGCCAAGATCGCCGTGACCGGCGCAGTGATCGGCACCGGAGGCCTCGGCATGGCGGGGGCCGCTCACGCCGCGTCCGACTCTGAGTGGGACACCGTTGCCCGCTGCGAGTCCAGCGGCAACTGGGCCATCAATACCGGCAACGGCTACCACGGTGGCCTGCAGTTCGCCCCCAGCACCTGGCTCGGGTACGGGGGCGGCCAGTTCGCATCGGCCGCTCACCTGGCCACCAAGGACCAGCAGATCGCGATCGCCGAGAAGGTCCTCGCCGGTCAGGGCAAGGGCGCGTGGCCCGTGTGCGGCCGCGGACTGTCCGGCCCCACCCCGCGCACCCTGAGCAGTCAGACCGCTCCCAAGCCTGCCGATACGCCGCAGCCCGTCGCTGCGCTGACGGAGAAGGAAGTCGCCCCGGCAGCGCCGGCACCTGAGGCCCCGGCAGCACCCGCCCCGGCTCCTGAGGCCCCGGCCGCTCCCGCGCCGGACGCACCCACCATCGTCGACGTTGAGCACGTCACCGTCGCTGATGACGTCACCCCGAAGGCCGCGGTCGAGACCGTCTCCGTTGAGGGCGAGGTCCTCGAAGACCAGGTCGTCGCCGTGGGCGGGGAGCTGGCGGACAGCGCGCCTGCGCCCGCCGTCGTCCCGGCCGACCATGCGCCCGCCCCGAGTGCGCCGGCCCCGGGCCCGGCGCCAGTGGCCCCTGCAAAGTCGACCCCGGCCGCTACTCCTGCGGTGGTCCCGGCCAGCAGCACGACCACCACCGCGGCCGCTGACCAGGCCGGTGTTCAGCACCTGCCCAGCCCGAACAACCCGCCGCCGGGCACCAGCGACGAGCCCGTCGGGCCCGCGTCCAACGCCAACGTCAGCTACCTCAAGGAACTCTGGCACGCGGTCCAGAACCAGGAGATCGATCGCAACGACCTCATGCTGGCGCTGGCTTCCCGCTCGCTGAACAGCCCGGTGCAGAGCGACGCCGACCCGGCCCCGGCCGCGGCCGCGGCCGCGGCCGTAGCAAACTAAGGCTCAGGCCGAATTCACCCACTCGTCGGTGCCATCGGAGAAGAACTGGTGCTTCCACACCGGTAGTCGCTCCTTGACGGCGTCGACCAGTAGGGCGCACGTCTGGAACGCGGCCTGACGGTGGTCGGCTGCGACAGCCACCACCAAGGCTGCGTCGCCGACGTCCAAAGCCCCCACGCGGTGACTGGCGGCCATTGCGCGGACCCCGGCGACGGACGCGGCGACCTCCGCGAGCGTTTCGAACAGTGTTTCGGCCGCCGTGGGGTGCGCCGAGTACTCCAACCGCAGCACTTGCCGGCCCCCGTCGTGATCGCGCACCACCCCGGCGAATCCGACGACGGCGCCGGCGCCCCGGTGCGCGACGAGGTCCTCGTGCACGGTCAGCGAAATCGGCTCCTCGGTCACTTCAGCACGCACAATCCGGGTCATCGGTGGTCTCCCCCAGCCAACTGGTCCAACGCGTGGTCCAACACCTCATCGAGCACGCCCAACCCGTCGCGGACGCCGCCGGTTGACCCGGGCAGGTTCACCACCAGGGTGCGCCCGGCAACCCCGCACACCCCGCGGGACAGCACCGACGTCGGCACCCCTGGAAGCCCAGACCGGCGAATCGCGTCCGCCAACCCCGGAATCTGATAGTCGAGCACCTCAAGAGTCGCCTCGGGGGTGGCGTCGGTCGGGGAGATCCCGGTCCCCCCGGAGGTGACGATGAGGTCGACCCTGTCGTTGACGGCGGCTCGCAGCGCCTCCGCGACCGCGGGGCCGTCGGCCACCACCACTGGAAGCGAAACGTCGAAGTCCCGGGCAACCAGCCAACCGGCGATGATCGGGCCGCAGCGGTCCTCGTACACCCCCGCCGCCGCACGGGTGGAGGCAATGATCACCCCGGCAGAACGCGTCATGGCTGCGTCCACACGCCGGTTTTCCCGCCCTCTTTGCGCACCACATGGATGTCGTCAAGCCGGGCGGCCGGGTCGACGGCCTTGATCATGTCGTAGACAGTCAGCGCCGCCACGCTCGCCGCGGTCAGGGCCTCCATCTCCACGCCGGTCCGGTCGACCGCGCGTGCGGAGGCAGAGATGCCGATCTCACTCTCGGAGATACGGAACTCGACGTCGACGCCGCTCAATGCCAACTGGTGGCAGAGGGGGATGAGGTCGCTGGTGCGTTTAGCGGCCAGGATCCCGGCGATGCGGGCGGTGGCCAGCGCGTCGCCCTTGGGAAGCCCACCGGAGGCGACCAAAGCGATGACCTCGGGGGTGGTGCGTACGGTGGCGGAGGCCACCGCACTGCGGTCGGTGACCGTCTTGGCGGAGACATCCACCATTCGGGCCGCGCCGTCGTCATCGAGGTGCGACAGACGGCGTTCGCTGGTCACCTATTTGTTGACGACGGTGACCGGGTGCACGTAGGGCAGCGTGGAAGCCGGGACCGGGAACGTGAGGTCCCCGAACGGGGACAACGACCCCACCCGGTCCGAGGCAAGTTCGCTCACGGGGTGGTCGTTGGGATCCCGGGTCGGCCAGCCGTTGTCGACGTAGCGGTGCGTCTTCTGAGTCACCCACTCATTCTGACACTCGTCCGCCGAACGCGCGCGGAAGCCCGGCGAAAACTAGGTCGGATTACCCTGGTCGGCGATGAGTGTGCCGCTGGGCTCCTGGTTGGCGGATCTGCCCGACGAGCGGCTGATCCGTCTGCTGACGCTGCGACCCGACCTGGCGCAGCCGGCCCCGGGGAGCATCGCCGCGCTGGCCGCCCGTGCCAATTCCCGCCAGTCGGTCAAGGTCGCCGCCGAGGAGCTCGACTTCCTGCACCTGGCTGTGCTCGACGCCCTGCTGGTGCTGGGGGCTGACCACGCGCCGGTCCGCATCGCCACGCTGATCGAGTTCATCGGAGACCAGGCGCCGCACGACGGTGTCCTGGGCGCCGTGAAACGCTTGGACGAACTCGCCCTGGTGTGGGGTGGGGACACCCTGCGAGTACCCGCCGAGGTTGCCGGCGCGCTCCCCTGGCATCCAGGCCAGGGTGTTCAGGAAGAAGCCCGGCCGCGGGCGGAGGTGGTCGCGGCGCTCGACGGTCTCGCCGCCCCGGAACGCGACGTGCTCGAACGCCTATCGACCGGATCGCCGTTGGGGCGCACCCGTGACGCTGCCCCCGAGACCCCCTCTGACCGCCCGGTGCCCCGACTGCTGGCCGCGGGCCTGTTGCGTCGAATCGACGACGACACCGTGCTCCTGTGCCGCGACGTGGGCCAGGTGTTGCGCGACGAACGGCCCGGCCCCGCGGGTCTCGCGCCGCCCGATCCCGTCGTCTCCACCACCACCGCCAAGGACGCCGATGCCTCGGCGGCCGGTGCGGCCCTCGAGCTCATGCGGGAGATCGAGGTGGTTCTCGAGTCCCTCTCGGCCGCACCGGTTCCCGAGCTCCGCAGCGGCGGGCTGGGCGTGCGCGAGGCCAAGCGGCTCAGCAAGAACACCGGGATCGACGAGCAGCGACTTGGCCTGGTTCTCGAATTGGCGGTCACGGCCGGGCTTATCGCCAGCGGCGTTCCCGATCCCGGTCCAGTCGACGACTTCACCTATTGGGCGCCGACGGTCAACGCCGATCGGTTCACCGACACCCCCGCCCCGGCGCGGTGGCTGCTGCTGGCAAACGCATGGCTGGACCTGCCGTCACGGCCGGGACTGATCGGCGACCGCGGCCCCGACGGCAAACCCTATGCGGCACTGTCGACTTCGCTCTACTCTTCGGTCGCGCCACTGGATCGGCGACTGCTTCTGGGCATGCTGGCCGAACTGCCACCGGGGGCCGGGGTGGACGCCGACAGCGCATCGCAGGCGTTGATCTGGCGCCGGCCGCGATGGGCGCCAAGGTTGCAGCCCGAACCGATCGGGCACCTGCTCGACGAGGCGCACGCCGTAGGCCTGACCGGCCGCGGCGCGTTGAGCACCCCGGCCCGCGTGCTACTCGCCGATGGCGACCAGGCTGCCGTCGAGGCCGTGACCAAGATTCTCCCCGCACCGATCGACTACTTCCTGGTGCAGGCCGATTTGACCGTGGTCGTGCCCGGACCACTGAAACGCGAACTGGCCGACGAACTGGCGGCCGTGGCCACCGTCGAATCAGCCGGAGCGGCAACGGTCTATCGGGTCAGCGAAAGTTCGGTACGGCACGCGCTGGATACCGGGCGCACCGCCGACGCACTGCAGACCTTCTTCGCTACCAACTCGAAAACGCCTGTGCCACAGGGCTTGACCTACCTGATCAACGACGTCGCGCGTCGGCACGGGCAGCTGCGGGTCGGGACAGCCGCGGCGTTCGTCCGCTGCGAGGACAACGCACTTCTGGCCCACGCCGTGGCCGCCCCCGCGGTCGCCAAGCTCGGCATACGACTACTCGCGCCGACCGTCGCCGTCTCGCAGGCCCCGATCGGTGACCTCCTCAACGCATTGCGCGCCGATGGCTTCGCGCCCGCGGCCGAAGACTCCTCCGGGGCCATCGTGGACCTGCGCCGCCGCGGTGCCCGGGTGGCGGCATCCCCCGTCCATCGACGGTTCCGGACGGTGTCGACCCCCCACCCGGACACGCTGGCGGCAGTGGTGTCGATGCTGCGCCGAGTGCACTCCTCCCCGATGGGCGGACAACGAATCGATCCGGCGATCGCGATCGCCCTGTTGCATCAGGCCGCCCTGCTCGGCAAGGAAATCCTGCTCGGATACGTCGACGCCGCCGGGGTGGCAACCCAACGGGTGGTGACCCCGGTCACCGTGCACGGCGGGCACCTGATGGCGTTCGATTCGGCGCAGGGCCGGATGCGGGAGTTCGCCGTCCACCGTGTGACGTCGGTGCTGTCTGCCGAGGAAGATTGACGAATCGGGGCATGTCCCCGGCCGCGGCTAGCATGGGTCCGTGACCGACGGCCCGCTGATCGTGCAGTCCGACAAGACGGTGCTGCTCGAGGTCGACCATGAGCAGGCCAACGCCGCGCGCGCCGCCATCGCGCCGTTCGCCGAACTGGAGCGTGCGCCGGAGCACATCCACACCTACCGCATCACTCCCCTGGCACTGTGGAATGCCCGCGCGGCGGGGCATGACGCCGAGCAGGTGGTCGACGCACTGGTCACGCACTCCCGCTATGCGGTGCCACAGCCACTGCTGGTCGACATCGTCGACACCATGGCCCGCTACGGCAGGCTGCAACTGGTCAAGCACCCCGCCCACGGACTGTCCCTGGTGAGCCTCGACCGCGCCGTGCTCGAGGAGGTGCTGCGCAACAAGAAGATCTCCCCGATGCTGGGCGCCCGCGTCGACGACGACACCGTCATCGTCCACCCCAGCGAGCGGGGCCGGGTCAAGCAGATGCTGCTCAAAATTGGTTGGCCTGCAGAGGATCTCGCTGGCTATGTCGACGGTGAGGCTCATGCCATAGACCTCGACCAGAACGGCTGGGAACTGCGCGACTACCAGCAGATGGCCGCCGACTCGTTCTGGGCCGGCGGGTCCGGCGTCGTCGTGCTGCCCTGCGGCGCGGGCAAGACCATCGTCGGCGCGGCTGCCATGGCCAAGGCAGGGGCCACCACCCTTATCCTGGTGACCAACACCGTCGCGGGTCGGCAGTGGAAGCGCGAACTGATTGCGCGAACATCGTTGACGGAGAGCGAGATCGGCGAGTACTCCGGCGAACGTAAGGAAATCCGTCCCGTCACCATCGCCACCTACCAGGTGATCACCCGTCGCACCAAGGGCGAGTACCGGCACCTGGAGTTGTTCGACAGCCGCGACTGGGGTCTGATCATCTACGACGAGGTGCACCTGCTGCCCGCGCCGGTGTTCCGCATGACCGCCGACCTGCAGTCCCGCCGCCGACTAGGCCTGACCGCCACCCTGATCCGGGAGGATGGCCGCGAGGGCGACGTCTTCAGCCTCATCGGACCCAAACGCTATGACGCGCCGTGGAAGGACATCGAAGCCCAGGGCTGGATCGCCCCGGCAGAGTGTGTCGAGGTGCGGGTGACGATGACCGACAACGAGCGCATGCAGTACGCCATCGCCGAACCCGAAGAGCGCTACAAACTGTGCTCGACGGCGCACACCAAGATCGCGGTGGTGAAGTCCATCCTGGCCAAGCATCCCGACGAGCCGACCCTCGTGATCGGCGCCTACCTCGACCAACTCGACGAACTCGGCAAGGAACTCGACGCCCCGGTGATTCAGGGTTCGACCAAGAACGCCGAACGCGAGGCACTGTTCGACGCGTTCCGCCGTGGCGAGATCAAGACGCTGGTGGTCTCCAAGGTGGCCAACTTCTCCATCGACCTACCGGAAGCCTCCGTGGCCGTTCAGGTTTCGGGCACCTTCGGTTCACGCCAGGAGGAAGCCCAACGCCTCGGCCGGCTGTTACGCCCCAAGGCTGACGGCGGCGGAGCCATCTTCTATTCGGTGGTCTCCCGCGACAGCCTCGACGCCGACTACGCCGCGCACCGGCAGCGGTTCCTCGCCGAGCAGGGCTACGGATACCTCATCAAGGACGCCGACGATTTGTTGGGGCCGACGATCTAAGCCGTCTTCGTCGCGAAGAAGATCGGCTCGGGCGAGAGCCCGAATCGCTCCACCGTCTCGATCGGCAGGACGTCGAGCACCGAGACGTGACGCACCGTCATCCCCGGGGCAGCGAGTTTGTCGGCGAGGTCACGACCGTAACGGCGCACATGGCCGCACTCCCGCGGATCCGGCGCCGGGTACTCGCGGGTCTGCGCGGCCCCCCAGTCCAAGGGGACCTGAAGCACCACGGTGCCACCCGGCTTGAGCACCCGGTGGATCTCGCTGATCGCCGGCAGGTCCTGCGGCAGATGTTCGAGCACGTGGAAACAGATGAAGTAGTCGATGCTGTCCGTGGCGTAGCTCATCGCGGTGATGTCGTTCTGCTCCATCGCGAACGCCAACAGGTCGAAACTGACGTAGTCCATGTCGGGCTGGGAGCGCATCAGCGCCTCGAACCCGGGCGACGGAGCCACCTCAACCACCCGGCGACCGCCGCCGAACATGTCGGTCTCGGCGAGGAGCAGCGCCAGCAGGCTCCGATGGCGGTCCAGGCTCAGACAGCCGGGGCAGACGGTGTCCCGCTCGTGATAGCCAACGCCTGTGTTGGGGTAGAACTTTCGGCCCTGCCAGCCGCAGACGTTGCATTCGTGGCGGTCGGCGCCCAACAGGTCCAGCACCGCGAGACCCGGCAGCCGGACCCCGGTCTCCAGGCCCTGCGCGGCGAACTCGTAGTCACGGTCACGCAGCGATTGCGCGGTGTGCAGCGCCGCGTAGTAGCCCAGCCGGGCCCAGTTCTCGACCGGGTGGGCTTTGACGTAGACCGGCGGAGTGACGGCGGCCGACCCGGCCGGTTCCGGAGCGTGGCGCTGAGGTTGCAACCTGCGTTCCCGCAGTCTCAGGCGCACGCGCTCGCGCAGAGTCTCAGTCATCGTTACCTCCCGGTCCCGCCAGCGCGGGAATCACCTCACGCTCGAACAATTCGATCCCGGAACGATCGTATGCCGCCTCCGGGAAGTAGCAGATCAC
>CAIOYU010000107.1 GCA_903862565.1 uncultured Actinomycetes bacterium
CACCCTTGTCGACCGCAGGGCCGTGTTGCCAGCCCTCGGCGGTCCGAATGATGCCGCCTTCGACCTCGAACACCCGGCCGGTGACGTCGGCGGACTCGGGACTGCCCAACCACACCACCAGCGGAGAGATGTTCTCCGGGGCCATGGCATCGAAGCCGGACTCCGGTCTGGCCATCATCTCGGCGAACACGGTCTCGGTCATGCGCGTTCTCGCCGACGGGGCAATGGCATTGACAGTGACGCCGTAGCGGCCCATCTCGGCCGCGGCGACCAGTGTCAACGCGGCGATGCCGGCCTTGGCGGCGCTGTAGTTGCCCTGCCCGACACTGCCCTGCAGTCCCGCACCGGAACTGGTGTTGATGATGCGGGCATCAACGGTGTTGCCCGCCTTGGCCATTGCCCGCCAGTAGGCCCCGGCGTGCCGAGTCGTGGCGAAATGTCCCTTGAGGTGCACGGCGATGACGGCGTCGAACTCCTCCTCGCTGGTGTTGGCGATCATCCGGTCCCGGACGATGCCCGCGTTGTTCACCAGAACGTCGAGTCCGCAGAACGCCTCGACGGCGGTCTGGATCAATCCCGCGGCCTGCTCCCAGTCCGCGACGTTGGCCCCACTGGTGACGGCTTCGCCCCCGGCAGCGGTGATCTCGTCGACGACGGACTGCGCGGCACTGCCACCGCCCGCCGGGGAGCCGTCCAGTCCGACGCCGATGTCGTTGACCACGACCCGCGCGCCCTCGGCGGCGAAGGCCAGTGCGTGCGCGCGCCCGATTCCGCCACCGGCGCCGGTGACGATGACGACACGTCCGTCGAGCAATCCCATCGATCTCTCCTTATGCGTTCGCGTTCGACACCGAGAGGTAGGGCGGCGGCTCGCCACCGCCGTGCACCGCCAGCGTTGCCCCGCTGATGTACGACGCCGCATCGGAGGCCAAAAAGGCCACTGCCCAGCCTATTTCGGAGGGCTTGGCAAGCCGGCCCAGCGGAACTGTGGCCGCCACCGCAGCTTGGGACGCGCTGTCACCGTAGAACAGTTCGGCCTGTTCGGTGGCGACCATGCCGGCCACCACCGCGTTGACCCGGACCTTGGGAGCCCACTCGACCGCCAGGGACGCCGTCAGGCTGTCGACCCCGGCCTTGGCCGCGCCGTACGCGGCGGTGCCCGGAGACGGCCGAGTGCCACTGACACTGGAGATCGACACGATCGACCCACCGCGGGGTTGCTGTTGCATGACCGCATTGGCGGCTTGCGAAACATGCAGCATGCCCAGCAGGTTCAGTTCGATGACCTTCTGGTGGAACCTCGGCGAGGCCTCGGCCGCCAGGGCGTAGGGAGATCCGCCGGCATTGTTGACGACGACATCGAGGCGGCCGTGCCGGTCGACGATCGCGGCGATCAGCGCACCGACGGCGTCGGGATCGCGGACATCGCAACTGTGGAACTCATACGGCAGATCCTCGACCTCCCGTCGCGCGCAGGTGACGACGGTCGCGCCTTGATCCGCGAACACCGCACTGATTCCCCGGCCAACCCCGCGAACGCCCCCGGTGACGAGAACGACGCGTTCGCCGAGGCCGAAGTCCATCGTGCTAGCCTACCAAGCAAGTGCTTGCTTTAGCTGTCGTTGGACGGGGAGTGCCATGACGATCACGTCGTCCGCCGTCGAACCCGGCATCGTCGCGGTGACGGTCGACTACCCGCCGGTCAACGCGATCCCGTCACGCGGCTGGTTCGAACTCGCCGACGCCATCACCGATGCCGGCCGCGACATGGACACCCACGTGGTGATCCTTCGCGCCGAGGGCCGCGGCTTCAACGCCGGTGTGGACATCAAGGAGATGCAGCGCACCTCGGGGTTCACCGCGCTGATCGACGCGAACCGCGGGTGCTTCGCGGCGTTCAAAGCGGTCTACGAGTGTGCGGTCCCGGTGGTCGCCGCGGTGAACGGGTTCTGCGTCGGCGGCGGGATCGGACTGGTGGGCAACGCCGACGTCATCGTCGCCTCCGATGACGCGACGTTCGGGCTGCCCGAGGTGGAGCGCGGAGCGCTCGGGGCCGCAACGCATCTGTCGCGCCTGGTGCCCCAGCACATGATGCGGCGCCTGTTCTTCACCGCCGCAACGGTGGACGCCGCGACCCTGCATCAATTCGGGTCGGTACACGAGGTCGTGCCGCGGGCCGACCTCGACGAGGCGGCCCTGCGGGTAGCCCGCGACATCGCGAAGAAGGACACCCGCGTGATCCGCGCCGCGAAAGAGGCGTTGAATTTCATTGATCCTCAGCGGGTTGACGCCAGCTACCGCATGGAACAGGGCTTCACCTTCGAACTGAACCTGTCCGGGGTGTCCGACGAACTGCGTGACGACTTCGCGGGCACCAAGAAGTCGGAGTCCACGTGAAAGACAAGCGCACCACCCTCGACGAGGCCGTCGCCGGCATCGAGAGCGGCATGACCATCGGCATCGGCGGCTGGGGATCGCGACGCAAGCCAATGGCCTTCGTAAGGGCACTGCTGCGCACCGACGCCACCGACCTGACCGTGGTGACCTACGGCGGGCCGGACATCGGACTGCTGTGTTCGGCGGGCAAGGTCGCCAAGGCCTACTACGGCTTCGTCTCGCTGGACTCCCCGCCGTTCTACGACCCCTGGTTCTCCAAGGCCCGCACCACCGGGGCGATCATCGCCCGCGAGATGGACGAGGGCATGTTGCGGTGCGGACTGCAGGCGGCCGCACAACGGCTGCCATTCCTTCCGACCCGTGCCGGGCTGGGCAGTTCGGTGCCGGACTTCTGGGACGGCGAACTGAAGACCGTCCGCTCCCCCTACCCGACCGGAGAGGGCCACGAGGAACTCATCGCCATGCCCGCCCTGCGCCTGGACTCCGCTTTCGTCCATCTCAACATCGGTGACCGCCACGGCAATGCCGCCTACACCGGGATCGACCCGTACTTCGACGACCTGTTTCTGATGGCCGCCGACCGTCGCTACCTGTCCGTCGAGCGGGTGGTACCCACCGAGGAATTGGTCAAAGCCGTTCCCCCGCAGGCATTGCTGGTCAATCGGATGATGGTCGACGCCGTCGTCGAGGCACCGAACGGCGCACACTTCACCACCAACGCGCCGGACTACGGACGCGATGAAAAGTTCCAGCGCCACTACGCCCAGGCAGCCGCTGAGGACGACACCTGGGAAGCGTTCGTCGGCACCTATCTGTCCGGTGGCGAGGCCGAGTACCAGGCCGCGGTGCGCCGCTTCCAGGAGGACTCGTGATCCAGGTCAGCCGTGCCGAAGTCTGCGTCATCGCCTGCGCCGAGTTGTTCCGCGACGCCGGCGAAATCATGGTCAGCCCGATGACGACCATCGCGTCGATCGGTGCACGCCTGGCCCGCCTCACCTTCGCCCCCGACATCCTGCTGACCGACGGAGAGGCTCAGTTGCTGGCCGACACCCCCGCCATCGGCGCATCGGGTGCGGTCGAGGGGTGGATGCCGTTCGGCAGGGTGTTCGAGACCCTGGCCTGGGGCCGACGTCACGTCGTCATGGGCGCCAACCAGATTGACCGGTACGGCAATCAGAACCTCTCGGCATTCGGGCCACTGCAGAAGCCGACCCGACAGATGTTCGGCGTCCGGGGAGCACCCGGCAACACCATCAACCACCGGACCAGTTACTGGGTGGGCAACCACTCCAGCAGGGTGTTCTGCGACTCCGTGGACATCGTGTCCGGAATCGGTTGGGACAAGGTCGATCCGAACAATCCCGCTTATCGCTTCGCCGACGTCCACCGCGTGGTGAGCAACCTCGGGGTGTTCGACTTCAACGGGCCGGACCGTACGATGCGGGCGG
>CAIOYU010000108.1 GCA_903862565.1 uncultured Actinomycetes bacterium
CGGAACTATCCTGTCGTCCAAGATGTTCCGAACCATCAGGCCAGCGGGACCGACCTTCAGCCGGGGCCGCGTCCACAGCAGGACCGCACCGCCCAGCACCAGCGCCAGCCCGGCGATGGCCAACTGGTCAGCGGTGCGATAAACGGCACCGGTGTGAGCTTGCTTGAGCGGTATCGCGACGAGGATCCCGACGATCGCGATCACAGCGGCAACGACACAGGCGATCCGCGGGGTCCGCTTGGGCTTGATCACAACGTCCCACCCGTCCCCTGGCGAGGCTGCCGTCACGCGCGCAGATGTCGCAGCGTCAGGGCGGTCGACAGCGCCGCCGCGGTGGCCTGGGCACCCTTGTCCTCGGCGGAACCGGGCAGTCCCGCCCGGTCGATCGCCTGCGCGACGGTGTTGACCGTCAGCACACCGTTGGCCACCGGGGTCGCCTCATCCAGTGAGACCCGGGTCAGACCCTGGGTCACCGCGTCACAGACGTAGTCGAAGTGCGGAGTCTCACCACGGATCACCACGCCGAGGGCGACGACGGCGTCGTGGGTGCGGGCGAGTTCTTGGGCCACCACCGGGATCTCGATCGCGCCGTGCACCCGCACCACCGTCAGGTCGGTGACACCGGAATCGGCGGCCACCTTCCGGGCGCCGTCGAGCAATGCGTTGCACACCGTGGGGTGCCAGGTACTGGCCACGATCGCCAGGGCGAGTTCGGAGGCGTCCATCGTGGGGACATCCGGGATGCCGTCACCGCCACTCACAGGGCTCCACCTGCGTCGCCGGCCAACTCCTCATAGTCGTCGAGGCCCGACAGCTCATGCCCCATCCGGTCACGTTTGGTCCGCAGGTAGCGGATGTTCTCCGCGGTGGCGCGGACCGGCAGCGGAACCCGCTCGACGATCTGCAGTCCGTAACCGTCCAGACCCACCCGCTTCGCGGGGTTGTTGGTGAGCAGACGCATCGACCGCACACCGAGGTCGACCAGAATCTGCGCGCCGGTCCCGTAGTCGCGCGAATCCGCGGGCAGCCCGAGTTCGAGGTTGGCGTCGACGGTGTCGGCGCCGGCATCCTGTAACTGGTAGGCCTGCAACTTGTGCATCAGGCCGATGCCGCGGCCCTCGTGGCCGCGCATGTAGAGCACCACTCCGCGGTCCTCGTCGGCCACCATGGCCATCGCCGCATCCAGTTGCGGGCCGCAGTCGCAGCGGCGGGAGCCGAACACGTCCCCGGTCAGGCATTCGGAGTGCACCCGGACCAGCACGTCGTGGCCATCGTTGACCGGCCCGGCGATATCCCCGCGCACCAGAGCGACGTGCTCCACTTCGTCGTACATGCTGCTGTAGCCGACTGCCCGGAATTCGCCGTACCGAGTCGGGATCCGCGCTTCGGCGATCCGCTCGATGTACTTCTCGTGCTTGCGGCGGTATTCGATGAGCTCGGCGATCGAGACCAGGGCCAGCCCGTGCTCGTCGGCGAAGATCCGCAGCTCATCGGTCTGAGCCATGGCGCCTTCGTCCTTCTGGCTGACGATCTCGCAGATCGCCCCGGCAGGCTGCAGGCCGGCCATCCGCGCCAGGTCGACGGCGGCCTCTGTGTGCCCGGGGCGGCGCAGCACCCCGCCGTCCTTGGCCCGAAGCGGAACGACGTGGCCCGGCTTGGTGAAGTCGTCGGCGACGCTGGAGGAGTCAGCCAGCAACCGCATGGTGGTGGCCCGGTCGGAGGCTGAGATGCCAGTTCCCACACCATTTCTGGCGTCGACGGTCACGGTGTAGGCGGTGCCGTGCTTGTCCTGGTTGACCGCGTACATCGGCAGCAGGCCCAACCGGTCGCAGATGGCGCCGTCCAACGGCACGCACAGGTAACCGGAGGTGTAGCGAACCATGAACGCGACCAGTTCGGGAGTCGCCTTCTCGGCGGCGAAGATCAGGTCGCCTTCGTTCTCGCGGTCCTCGTCGTCGATGACGACGACGGCTTTACCCGCCGCGATGTCGGCAACCGCCCGTTCGACGGTGTCCAGCCTCGTCATCGTTGCCGCCTGTTCTGCGAGATGCTCCCCCGAAAGGTATCGATCAAGTATGAACCACCGGTCCGGTGGCCCGGAAACCGAACTCGACCAGCGATGGCCGTCCCTCAGGCCTCCCGCGCCGAAAGCAACCGCTCGACATATTTGGCGATCACGTCCGCTTCCAGGTTGACGGTGGCTCCGGCCTCGGCGAGCCCCAGGGTCGTCGCCGCCAGGGTCGTGGGGATCAGAGACACCTCGAACCAGTCCTCACCCAGGCTCGACACGGTCAGCGACACGCCGTCGACGGTGATCGAGCCCTTCTCCACCACATAGCGGGACAACGTCGGCGGCAGAGTGATTCGCACCACTTCCCAATGCTCGGAGGGTGTGCGGGAGATCACCTCGCCGGTGGCGTCGACATGGCCCTGAACGATGTGGCCGCCCAGCCTGCTGTTGACCGCGGCCGCCCGCTCCAGATTGACCGGGCTGCCTGGTCCGAGCGAGGCCAGACTCGACCGGTTGAGCGTCTCGGCCATCACGTCGGCGCTGAATCGCCCGTCGGGCAGCACCTCGACGACGGTCAGGCATACGCCGTTCACCGCGATCGAGTCGCCGTGGCGGGCATCGGAAGTGACCACCGGCCCACCGATCACGAGGCGCACGGCGTCGCCGAGGTCGTCACGGCCGGCGACCTGGCCCAGTTCCTCCACGATTCCGGTGAACACGGGAACAATTTAGCCCTGGCTCACGTGCCGGCCCGGGCCCAGGTGCCACTCGGGTCAATCTCGGCAGTCATCTGTCGGCGATCGAGCGCCCAAGCCTGCGTCGCAGAACCGGGCACTCCCGCCGACCCACTACCATTGCTTCCTATGCAGACGTGCCGTCGAATCTTTGCTGTCCTGACCGTGATCCTCGCTGCCGCCCTGCTCGCCACGGGCTGCTCGTCGAAGAAGGCCGATCCGCTGCCCGAGGCCGCGCCGCTGGTCCAGCAGTCCATCGCCGCCACCAAGGCGCTCAAGAGCGCGCACTTGGACATCACCATCAACGGCAAGGTCGAAGGGCTCCCGCTCAAGACGCTCTCGGGCGACCTGACCAATGTCCCCAACGTCGCCGTCCAGGGCAAATCCACGATCACCATGGGCGGATCCGACGTCGACGTCGAGCTCGTCGTCGTCGACGGCACGCTCTATGCAGCGCTGACCCCCAACCAGTGGCTCGACATGGGCCCGGCGGCCGAGGTCTACGACCCGTCGGTGATCCTCAACCCCAACGCCGGTCTGGCGGGCGTGCTCGGTGGGATGACCGACGCGAAGGCCGAAGGTTTCGAGACCATCGGCGGCGTGCAGACCGTCCGGATCGCCGGCAAGGCCGCCGCCGCCCCGGTGAACAAGTTGATCCCGCAGATCAAGGCCGGCGGCCCGCTGCCCGCCACGGTGTGGATCGAGAAGGACGAACCGCATCAGTTGGTGCAGGCCAAGATCGACCAGAGTGAGGGCAACAGCGTCTCGGTGGCGCTGTCCGAATGGGACAAGCCGGTCACTGTCACCAAGCCCGCGCTCTGATCGCCGGCTGCCAATTCCACTGAACAAAGCTGACGCCCCCCATGAGCCAAGCGCCGACGAGCCACGCCACCAGCCACAGCGAACCCGCGCACGTCACCGGGCGTGGTCGGCGGGTGGCCATCGGCGCGGGCAGCCTCGCGGTGCTTCTCGGCGCGCTCGACACGTATGTCGTCGTCACCATCATGGTCGACATCATGAAGGGCGTCGGCATCCCGCTGAACAAGATTCAGCAGGTCACGCCCATCATCACCTGGTATCTGCTGGGCTATATCGCGGCGATGCCGCTGCTGGGCCGGCTGTCTGACCGGTTCGGCCGCAAGCTGGTGCTGCAAGCAAGCCTGGTGGCCTTCGCCGCCGGATCCGTGGTGACCGCACTGTCGAACGACCTGACCACGCTGGTGATCGGCCGACTCATCCAGGGTGTCGCCAGCGGCGCCCTGCTACCGGTGACGCTGGCGCTGGCCGCCGACCTGTGGTCGACCCGCAGCCGGGCCGCCGTACTGGGCGGGATCGGTGCGGCCCAGGAACTCGGCAGCGTGCTGGGGCCGCTGTACGGCATCGGTGTGGTGTGGCTGCTCAACACCTGGCGCGACGTGTTCTGGATCAACATCCCACTGACGCTGGTGGCCATGGTCCTGATCCACTTCAGCCTGCCGTCCCACGAACGAAGCGAGCACCCCGAACGCGTCGATGTCGTCGGCGGTGTGCTGTTGGCCATCGCCCTCGGCCTGGCCGTGTGGGGCCTGTACAACCCCGCCCCGGACGGCAAGTCGGTGCTGCCGAGCTACGGACCGCCACTGATCATCGGGGCCGCCCTGTTCGCGATCGCGTTCGCGGTCTGGGAACGCATCGCGACCACCCGGCTGATCGAGCCGCGCGGGGTGCAGTTCGTGCCGTTCCTCACCTCGCTGGGCACCTCGATGTGCGCCGGCGCCGCCCTGATGGTGACCCTGGTCGACGTCGAACTGTTCGGTCAGGGCGTGCTCGGCAAGAGCCAGAACGAGGCGGCGATGCTGCTGCTGCACTTCCTGGCCGCACTGCCGGTCGGTGCCCTGCTCGGCGGTTGGCTGGCCACCCGGGTCGGCGATCGTGCGGTGGCCGTGACCGGCATGTTGATCGCGTCGTTCGCCTACTGGCTGGTGTCGAAGTGGGGGGTGGACGTGCTGTCGGCGCGCCACCACCTCGGTCCGCTGGACCTGCCGGCATTCGGCACCGACCTGGCGCTGGCCGGTTTCGGGCTGGGCCTGGTGATCGGGCCGTTGACATCGGCGGCCCTACGCGTGGTGCCCGCCGCCCAGCACGGCATCGCCTCTTCGCTGGTGGTGGTGGCGCGGATGACCGGCATGTTGATCGGGGTTGCCGCGCTGAGCGCCTGGGGTCTGTACCGGTTCAACCAGATCCTGACGACGCTGCCGCCCTCCCAGGGAGACACGCTGGCCGCCAAGGTGGCCGCCGAGGCCGTGCGGTATCGCACAGCATTCGCCATGCAGTACGGGTCGATCTTCTTCATCACCACCATCGTGTGCCTGGTCGGGGCCGCTATCGCTCTGTTCATCGGTGGCCGGAACGCCGCCCACGCCGACGAGGTTCAGGACGTCGAGACCGAGTCGGCGCACCGGTGACGGGGGACCGCACAAACTCACACCGCGCAAAACTGGCAAGCCTTCGCCCGGCAGTCGCCCGGATCGGTAACCTCGGGTTCATGACGGGAACGACGTGCTGATCGCTGCGTTGCGCGACCTCCAATGGCGCAAGCGGCGATTCGTCATCGCGATCGTCGGAACCGGACTGGTCTTCGCCATGACGCTGGTGCTGACCGGTCTGGCAAACGGATTCCGCGTCGAGGCCACCCGCACCGTCGACTCCCTGGGTCTGGACGGTTACCTGGTCCCGTCCGGCGCCTTCGGCCCGTTCCTCGGGTCATCGGCGTTCCCCGCAACCAAACTTCAGATACCGGGCGCCGAGACCGCAGTGCCCCTGGTCTACGGCAGCGCCTCGATGCCGGTGAACGGATCGGCCCTCAGCGTCAACATCTTCGGTGCGCCGGAGAAGGGGCCGGGCATGCCGCCGATGGAGAAGGGTCGGCCCCCGGTCGAACCGCACGAAGCCGCGGTCTCCAGCACCATGGACAAGCCCATCGGTTCCACCGTCGAGTTGGGTTCCCGCAACCTGCAGGTCGTCGGGATCGTTGACGACTCCACCGCACTCTCCGGTCAGCCCAACGCCTTCCTGACCGTCGAAGGCGCGCAAAAACTGCTGTTCTCCGGGCAGTCCCTGGTCTCGTCGATCGGCTTGAAGGGTCTGCCGGAGCGGGCGCCGAGCGGCTACAAACTGGTCGATCGCAACGGAGCGATCGACGACCTGCTCCGCGCCCTCGACGGCGCCCGGAAGGCGATCGCCCTGATGGCCGGGCTGCTGTGGGTGGTGGCCGCCTCGATCGTCGGTTCGATGATCTACATGTCGACACTGGAACGCACCCGGGACTTCGCGGTGTTCAAGGCCGTCGGAGTTCCGACGCGGTCGATCATGGCCGGCCTGGCGATGCAGGCGATCATCGTGGCCGTGCTCGCGGCATTGGTCGGCGGCGTGCTGTCGGTGCTGCTCGGGCCGCTGTTCCCGATGAGGTGCGACATCCCCCGGATGGCGTTCCTCCTGCTACCGGTGGTCGCGGTGACCATCGGGGTACTCGCCAGCCTCGCCAGCCTGCGCCGCGCCGTCACCGTCGACCCCGCCTTGGCATTCGGAGGGCCATAACTCATGCCCGATCTGAAGATCAAAGACCTCGTGGTCGAGTACGCCAGCGGCGCCGAGGCGGTGCGGCCGATCAACCACCTCAACCTCGACGTGTCCGAAGGATCACTGGCCATCCTGTTGGGCCCCAGTGGCTGCGGGAAGACCACCCTGCTGTCCTGCCTGGGCGGGATCCTGCACCCCACCGCCGGCAAGATCGAGTTCGGCAACATCGATCTGACCGCCCTGGACGCCGAACAACTGTCGGAGTACCGGCGCAACACCGTCGGCATCGTGTTCCAGGCGTTCAACCTGGTGCCCAGCCTCACCGCGATCGAGAACGTCATGGTGCCGTTGCGGGCGGCAGGTATCTCCCGACAGGAGTCGCACACCCGTGCGGCCGAACTGCTGGACAGGGTCGGTTTGTCCCATCGGGTGCACCATCGCCCCGGTGACCTCAGTGGCGGTCAGCAGCAACGGGTGGCGGTGGCGCGGGCGATCGCGCTGGACCCGCCCCTGCTGATCGCCGACGAGCCCACCGCCCATCTGGACTACATCCAGGTCGAGTCCGTGCTGAAGCTGATCCGCGAACTGGCCTCGGGCCCGCGTGTGGTCGTTGTCGCCACCCACGACACCCGGATGCTGCCGTTGGCCGATCGCGTGGTCGAACTCGTGCCGCACCTGTCGGCGTCCGAGCACGAACCGCAGGTCGTAGACCTCGCCCGTGGCGAAGTGCTGTTCGAGCAGGGCACCATGGGTGACTCGATCTACCTGGTGTCCGAGGGTGAGATCGAACTGTTCCGCGAATTGCCCAGCGGCAGTGAGGAAGTGCTCAAGATCGCGACGTCGGGAGATTACTTCGGCGAGATGGGGCCGCTCTTCGCCCTACCCCGTTCGGCGAGTGCCCGGGCCCGCACCGACGCCGTGGTGACCGGATACACCGTTCAGGGCTTCCGGGAACTGTTGGGAGCCAGTGGTTCCCGCGACATCATCGAGCACAAGCAGATCCATAGCGAAGGCTAGACCACTAGTCCGCTGGCGGTACCAGGCTCAGCAGCAGGTCCGGCCCGATCGGTTGCACGGATTCATAACGCCATCGCAGGGCATCGGCGATACCTGCCACTCCGACGTCGTCGACCGCCGTGATCGGACCGCCGAGCAGGATCGGGGCCACGTAGGCCAGGATGCGGTCGACCACGCCGGCCCGCAGGAAAGCCCCTGCCAGGGTGGGGCCGCCCTCGAACAGGATGTCGGTGCGGTCGCCCAGTGCCGCGATCACCGCGTGGGGATCCCTGGTTCGAAGCTGGACTGTCGGCGAATCACTCTGGTTCACAGCGCAATCCCGCGGGATGTCACGTTCGCCGACCACCACCCGTAGCGGTTGGTGGGCGGCGAGGCCGCCGTCGGGCAGCCTGGCGGTCAGGCTCGGGTTGTCGGCGAACACCGTTCCGGTGCCGACGATGATCGCGTCGGCGGCTGCGCGACGGCGGTGGACGTCGGCGCGGGCCTCCTGGCTGGTGATCCACTGCGACGACCCGTCGGACGCAGCGCTGCGGCCGTCGATGCTGGTAGCGAACTTCCATGTGACACAGGGACGTCCGGTGCGCTGCTTGTGCAACCATTCCCGCAGCGGTCCGGAGGCGACCTCCTCGGCCGCCACGCCCGCGGTCACGGCCACCCCGGCGGCGCGTAACCGGTCGGCCCCGCCGGCGGCGATCGGGTTCGGATCGGCCGCGGCGTAGACGACGGCCGCCACGCCAGCGTCGAGCAGTGCGTCCACGCAGGGCGGGGTGCGGCCGTGGTGGCCGCAGGGTTCCAGCGTCACGACCGCCGTGCCGCCGACCGCCCGCTCCCCCGCCTCCCGCAATGCCACCACCTCGGCGTGCGGACCACCGGCGGGCGCGGTGGCCCCAACCCCGGCAACACTGCCGTCGGCAGCCAGAATGACCGCTCCCACAGGAGGGTTCGGGTAGGTGGACCCTTTGGCCCGCTGCGCCTGCTCGATGGCCAGGCGCATTGCCGCCGCAACACGCCCGGAGGCGGTCATACCCGCAGATGCCTCGATGCCGAGCCGGCCTGACGGCGAAGGGCCTCGACAGCCACCGACGGATCAGCAGCCCCGTAGACCGCTGAGCCGGCCACGAAGCAGTCCACTCCCGCTTCGGCAGCCGCCTCGATGGTGTCGGCGTTGATGCCCCCGTCGATCTCCACCAGGATCGTCAGCTCGCCGGAGTCGACCAGCCGACGGACCTTGGCCACCTTGTCCAGTACCTCGGGGATGAAGCTCTGGCCCCCGAAGCCCGGCTCGACCGACATCACCAGGAGGGTGTCGAAGTCCCGCAGGATCTCCAGGTACGGCTCCAGCGGCGTGCCCGGTTTGATGGACAGCCCGGCCTTGGCCCCGGCCGCGCGGATGTCGCGCGCCACCGCGGACGGGTCATCGGTGGCCTCGGCGTGGAAGGTGACGTTGTACGCCCCTGCTTCGGCATAGGGCGGCGCCCAGCGGCCGGGATCGTCGATCATCAGGTGACAGTCCAGCGGGATGTCGGTGGCCGTCAGCAGGCTCTCCACCACCGGCAGACCCAGAGTGAGGTTCGGGACGAAATGGGCGTCCATGACGTCGACGTGCAGCCAGTCGGCGCCTTCGACGGCGGCGGCCTCGTCAGCGAGCCGGGAGAAGTCGGCGGACAGGATCGAGGGCGCGATCATCGGCCGCTTCGGTGTTCCCATGGCTGCCACTGTAAAGCGTCCCGCTCACCGGTTCTTGCGGAGTACGGCGGCAAACATCGCGTCGGTGCCGTGCCGGTGCGGCCACAGTTGCACGTAAGGGCCCGGGCCCAGGTTCTCCGCCGGGGCGAACAGGGGCCGGGCGTCCAGCGCGGTGACCGGCTGGCGGCGCAGCGCGTCGGAGACGACGCCGACGGTCTCGGCCAGGTGCGGCGAGCACGTCGCGTAGAGAATGACTCCGCCCGGCCGTGTCAGCGCGATCGCCGCGGCCAGCAGTTCGCGCTGCAGCTTGGTCAGTGCGGGCACATCGGCCGGAGCCCGCCGCCACCGTGCCTCGGGCCGCCGGCGCAGGGCGCCCAGACCCGTGCAGGGCGCGTCGACCAGCACCCGGTCGAAGCCCCCGGCCGTCAGCCCGGGTTCTCGGCCGTCGGCGCGCAGAACTTCCACGGGCAGCCCCCTGGTGTTCTCCTCGACCATGTCGGCCCGGCGCGAGTTGGGTTCGACGGCGGTGACTGTCGCGGCGGGACCTGTCCTCGGGTCGCTTCGCTCCAGCCCGCCGGAACCGGTGTGCTCGGCGGCGATCGCGGCGATCAGAGCGGTCTTGCCGCCCGGGCCGGAACACAGATCCAGCCAGCGGCCGCCGTCGTCGCCGTCGAGTGGCGCCAGAGTCAGTGCGCGGGCCACCAACTGGCTGCCTTCGTCCTGAACCAGGGCGGTGCCCTCGCGGATGGCCGTCAGCCGTCCCGGGTCACCCCCGCCGAGGTAGACCGCGTACGGCGAATAGCGGCCCACCGTCCCGTCGACCTGCGCTGCCAGGTCGGCGGCGCTCAGCACCCCCGGGCGGGCCGCCAGGTGCACCCCGGGTCGGGCGTCGTCGGCGGCCAGTGCGGCGTCGAGGTCTCCGGCGTCGGCACCGAGCGCGTCGGCGAAGGCCTGTGCGATCCACCGCGGGTGGGCGTGAACGAACGCGGTGTGACCCACCGGGTCGGTGGCGGCGGACGGGGCGAGTTCGGCGACCCAGGATGCTTCATCCCGCCCGGAGATGGTGCGCAGCACCCCGTTGACGAAACCTGCTCGGGCCATGTCGAATTCGATGCCCGCCTGTTCGACGGTCGTGGCCACCGCGGCGTGTTGTGCGACATTCGTGCGCAGCAACTGGTAGGTGCCCAGTCGCAGCAGCTCGAGCAACACCGGGTCGATCTGGTCGACCGGACGTCTGGCCGCCGCCGCGATCACGGCATCGAGCAGACCGCGGGTCCGGCTGGCGCCGTAGGTCAATTCGGTGGCGAACGCCGCGTCCCGCCCGGTGATCCCGCGCTCGGCGAGAAGTGCGGGCAACGCCAGGTTGGCGTAGGCGTCTCGTTCGGAG
>CAIOYU010000109.1 GCA_903862565.1 uncultured Actinomycetes bacterium
ACCGTGCCCAGGCCGGAAGCATCGAGACGGCGGTGGCGGCCAACACCCCGTAGGGGCCGCGGGCGGGCAGCGACAGCGGGGGAGTGATCAGCAGGAACCGGGCGGCCTCGCGGGCGGCGGCGGTGCTGTGCAACTCGGGGCCGTAGGCCTTCAGGCGCGCTTTCAATTGCGCTTCGCTGCGTGGCGGGTCGATCACCCCCAGTGCGGCCGCGACACGGGCAGTCTCGGAGACGTAGGCATCGCGGCCGGCCTGGTCCAGCGGGGCTGCACCGAAGCGCTGGTAAGCCAGCAGAAAGCTGTCCACCTCCGCGATGTGCACCCACTCGAGCAGATGCGGATCGTCGGCGCGGTACTCCCGGCCGTCCGGTGCCAGGCCGTGCACCCTGCGATGGATTCCGCGGACCCGGTCGACTGCCCGTTGCGCGTCGTCGGCGGTGCCGAACGTGGTGACCGCCAGGAACGTGCTGGTGCGCTGGAGCCGCCCCCATGGGTCGTTGCGGTAGTCGGAATGCTGCGCGACGCCGGCCATCGCCAGCGGATGCAGCGACTGCAACAGCAGGGCGCGCAGGCCGCCGACGAACATCGAGGCGTCGGCGTGCACCTGACGTATCGGGCTGTCGTCGGCGAACCAGCGCGGCCCCGGGGAGCCGTGGATGCGGGCCCGCTTCTCCGGACCGTCGGGTCCGGCGACCATGACGAACAGGCCCTCGCCGAGTCGTTTGCGCAGCCCGGTCACGTCCAGGTCAGGCACGAAGCGGTCCAGGTTCAGAGGCAGCGCCATATCCCGACGGTACGCGGAGTCGGCGCACGCGTTCGGTGAACTCTTGGTGCGCAGTCGGGCGATCGGCGGGGTTTCCGGCGCGCCCGCGGGGTCCCGCTACTAGGCTGATCCTGCAACTGGCAGAAACGCACTGGCAGATAGTGCTGGCAGATAGTGGATGGAGACAGACGTGACGATCCGGGTTGGCATCAACGGTTTCGGCCGTATCGGGCGCAACTTCTACCGGGCCCTGGCAACCCAACAGGCGGAGGGCAAGGCCAAGGGCATCGAGGTCGTGGCGGTCAATGACCTCACCGATACCGCTGCTCTCGCGCACCTGCTGAAGTTCGACTCGATCCTGGGCCGCTTCCCCGAAGAGGTCCACGCGGACGGCGACGTCATCCACATCGGCAAGCACAAGATCAAGGCGTTCGCCGTCAAGGACGGCCCGGCTGCGCTGCCGTGGGGCGAGGCCGACGTCGACGTCGTGGTGGAGTCCACCGGGCACTTCAACGACGCCAAGGCCCATGGCCATCTCCAGGCCGGGGTGAAGAAGGTGATCATCTCCGCGCCCGCCAGCGATGAGGACATCACCATCGTGATGGGCGTCAACGACGACAAGTACGACGGCAGCCAGAACATCATCTCCAACGCCTCGTGCACCACGAACTGCCTCGGGCCGCTCGCCAAGGTGGTCAACGACGAGTTCGGCATCGTCCGCGGTCTGATGACCACCATCCACGCCTACACCGGCGACCAGAACCTGCAGGACGGCCCGCACCGGGACCTGCGCCGGGCGCGGGCGGCCGCGATCAACATCGTTCCCACCTCCACCGGCGCCGCCAAGGCCATCGGGCTGGTGCTGCCGGAGTTGAAGGGCAAGCTCGACGGCTACGCGCTGCGCGTGCCGATCCCCACCGGTTCGGTGACCGACCTGACCGTGGAACTGGCCAAGTCGGCCAGCGCCGCGGAGATCAACGCCGCGCTCAAGGCCGCCGCGGAGGGTCCGATGAAGGGCATCCTGAAGTACTACGACGCCCCGATCGTCTCCAGTGACATCGTCACCGACCCGCACAGCTCGATCTTCGACTCCGGTCTGACCAAGGTGATCGACAACCAGGCCAAGGTGGTGTCCTGGTACGACAACGAGTGGGGCTACTCCAACCGCCTGGTCGACCTCGTCGCGCTGGTCGGCAAGTCCCTCTGACCGGCATGGCAGTCAAGACTCTCGCCGACTTGTTGGCCGAGGGCGTAGAAGGTCGCGGCGTGCTGGTGCGCTGCGACCTCAACGTCCCCCTCGACGACGCCGGCCACGTCACCGACACCGGCCGCATCGATGCTTCGGTGCCCACCCTCAAGGCGCTGTCCGACGCCGGCGCGAAGGTGGTCGTCACCGCCCATCTCGGCCGGCCCAAGGGCGGGCCGGAACCCAAGTTCTCGCTGGCCCCGGTGGCCGCGGTGCTCGGGGAGAAGCTGGGCCGTCACGTCCAGTTGGCCGGTGACGTCGTCGGTACGGACGCGCTGGCCCGGGCCGAGGGACTCACCGACGGTGACGTCCTACTGCTGGAGAACATCCGCTTCGACCCGCGGGAGACCAGCAAGGACGACGCTGAACGGCTGAAGTTGGCCAAGGCCCTTGCCGAGTTGGTCGGTGATGACGGCGCTTTCGTCTCCGACGGTTTCGGGGTGGTGCACCGCAAGCAGGCGTCGGTGTATGACGTCGCCACCCTGTTGCCGCACTATGCGGGCACTTTGGTCGGCGCCGAGGTGAAGGTGCTCAAGCAGCTCACCAAGGCCGGAGACCGGCCGTATGCGGTGGTGCTCGGCGGCTCCAAGGTCTCCGACAAACTGGCCGTGATCGAGAACCTGGCCGGCAAGGCCGACAGCCTCATCATCGGCGGCGGGATGTGCTTCACCTTCCTTGCCGCCGAAGGCCTTTCAGTCGGCACGTCGCTGCTGCAGGAGGAGATGATCGACACCTGCCGGCGATTGCTCGACGAGTACGGCGACGTGATCCATCTGCCCGTCGACATCGTCGTGGCGTCCGAGTTCTCTGCGGATTCGGCGCCGGAAACCGTTGCCGCGGAGAAGATTCCGGTTGACAAGATGGGACTCGACATCGGCCCGAAGTCGGTCGATCGGTTCGCCGCCCTGCTGTCCAACGCACGGACCATCTTCTGGAACGGCCCGATGGGCGTGTTCGAGTTCCCGGCCTTCTCGGCCGGCACCAAGGGAGTGGCCGAAGCCATCATCGGCGCTACCGCCAAGGGCGCTTTCAGCGTGGTCGGCGGCGGCGATTCTGCGGCCGCGGTGCGGCAACTCGGCCTGCGCGAGGACGGTTTCTCGCACATTTCCACCGGCGGCGGGGCATCGCTGGAATACCTTGAGGGCAAGACCCTGCCCGGTATCGAAATCTTGAGCTAGGAGCCCATCGCCGTGTCACGCAAACCGTTGATCGCCGGCAACTGGAAGATGAACCTCAATCATTTCGAGGGCATCGCGTTAGTCCAGAAGATCGCCTTCTCGCTGCCGGACAAGTACTTCGACAAGGTCGACGTGACCGTCATCCCGCCGTTCACCGACCTGCGCAGCGTTCAGACCCTGGTCGACGGGGACAAACTCCGGCTGACCTACGGCGCCCAGGACCTCTCCCCGCACGACTCGGGGGCCTACACCGGTGACATCAGCGGCGCCTTCCTGGCCAAGCTGGGCTGCACCTTCGTACTGGCCGGACACTCCGAGCGACGCACCTACCACCATGAGGACGACGCCACCGTGGCCGCCAAGGCCGCAGCCGCCTTCCGGCACGGGCTGATCCCGATCGTGTGCATCGGCGAGCATCTCGACGTCCGTGAGGCCGGAAGTCACGTCGAGTACAACGTCACCCAGCTGCGCGGATCGCTGGCCGGCCTGACCGCCGAGCAACTCGCCAACGTGGTCATCGCCTACGAACCCGTCTGGGCGATCGGCACCGGCCGGGTGGCCAGCGCGGCCGACGCCCAGGAGGTGTGCGCTGCGATCCGTGCGGAATTGGCCGCCCTGACGTCCCCGCAGGTCGCCGAGGGCATCCGGATCCTCTACGGCGGATCGATGAACGCCAAGAACGCCGCCGAACTCGTCGCCCAACAGGATGTCGACGGCGGACTGGTCGGCGGTGCCTCCCTGGACGGCGAGCAGTTCTCGACCCTGTCGGCCATCGCCGCAGGCGGGCCGCTTCCCTGAGCCGGGACTCACCCCGCGCCGTCACCCCAAGGCCGTGATTCCACGCCGCACCCGGTAGGATCAGCGCATGGTTTTTGCCCTGCAGATCGTGCTGGTGGTCACCAGCATTCTCGTGGTGCTGCTGGTCCTGCTGCACCGCGCCAAGGGCGGCGGCCTGTCGACGCTGTTCGGTGGCGGGGTGCAGTCCAGCTTGTCCGGGTCGACGGTGGTCGAGAAGAACCTCGACCGGTTGACCCTCTTCGTCACCGGCATCTGGCTGGTGTCGATCATCGGCGTCGCGCTGCAGATCAAGTACTCCTGACCGGGAACCACCGGCCCGCGTAGACCGTGCCCAGCACCGGGACGTCGGCCAGGTTCAGCGGATCCACCCCGTAAGGGTCCTCACCGAGCACCGTGAAATTGGCCGCTTTGCCGACGGTGATGCTGCCCAACTCCTGCTCCAGCCGCCAGGAGTAGGCGGCTTCGATCGTGATCGCCCGCAACGCGTCATCGACGCTGATGCACTGATCCGGGCCGGCCACTCGGCCGCCGGGGGTGCGTCGGTTGACCGCGAACGACGCCAGCGCCAACGGCGCGGCGGGCCCCATCGGCAGGTCGGAGTGCAGCGACAACGGAATTCCGTGCCGCAACACCGAGGCGGCCCGCACCATCTCATCGGCCCGCTGCGGGCCCAGTCCGTGGGCGGCGTACTTCTCGGCGAAACCCACCGGGTAGTACGGGTTGGCCGAGACGATGCAGCCCAGTCCGGCGATCCGGGCGATCTGCTGTTCGTCGGAGTTGGCGAAGTGCACGATCACCGTGCGGTGGTCGGTGCGCGGGTGAGCGGTCGCACACTCCTCGATGGTGTCGAGCACCAGATCCAGCCCGGCGTCGCCGTTGACGTGGATATGCAACTGCCAGCCTGCATTCCAGTAGGCCCTGGCGAAGGCCCGGAACGTCTCCGGTTGCATCATCCACTCGCCGTGGTGGCAGAGGTCCGGATGGCCTGAGTCGTCGAGATACGGATCGCGCATCTGCATCAACTGGCTGATGATCGCCCCGTCGGCGAAGAGTTTGACCTGCTTGGGTAGCAGCCGCACCTTTCCGGCACCGGCCCGGTCCACCTGTGCCTCGGCGTCGGCGACCGCATCGGCAGGGCTCATCCCCGCCTCGGCCTGGCTGCGTGCGTCGACGAGAAATGTTGTGAGGAAGGGGGTTTCGGCCGCGCCGAGAATCGTCTGGTAGAGGTCCCACGGCTCGACCGCCCACATCAGTCCGGGCTCGTTGATCGCGGTGACACCGTTGGCGTGCAGGTAGCCGACCAACTGGTCAAGCCCGGCGGCCAGTCGCTGCGGGGACATGATGACCGGAGTCAGTACCGGCAGCAGCAGGTTCATCCCGGACTCCCACCAATGCCCGGCCCCGAGATCGACCATGGCACTGGCCGGCCCGTGATCTGCCATCTGCTCGGCGGTCAGTCCGAGGGAATCGATGGCTGCGCTGTTGAGATACCACTCGTGACAGGAGCGCTGCCACACCACGATCGGGCGGGTCGTGCTGATCGCATCCAGCGCGGCGCGATCCAGTGGCCCGTGCCACAGCGAGTGGTAGCCCCAGGAGAACAGCCACTCGGCGGGATCGCCCAGCCCACGCTCCGCATCGGCGAGTCGGGAGCGGTACTCCTGCTGGGAGTTGGCGGCGGGAAACGTCTTGTCCGGCAACACCCAGTCCTCGACCGCAATGACCTCCGTCATGAGCGTGCTCGCGCCGAGGATGGGATGCAGATGCTGGTCGATGAGGCCGGGGAGCAGGACTGCATCCGAAAAGGTCTCGTCGACGCTGCCGGTCTCCCGGAGATCGGCCAGCGCGCCCACCGCGGCGATCCGGCCATCGGTCACCGCGACCGCCTCGGCGTCGGGAAGCGACGGATCCATGGTGATGACCCGGCGGGCGGGGAACACGGTGGTCGTTGTCATGAGGCGATCCTGCCCCGTCTCCGCGGCGGGATTCGGCCAAACGCAGTGAGAACGGGTGAGAACATGCGCCGAGGGGGTCGGCCACCGATACTGATCCCATGACAGAGGCCCCTGACTCCCTCGAGCCGATTGGCGCAGTCCACCGCAGCCCGCTTGGTCGCGAGGCCACCGAGCCGATGCGCGAGGACATTCGGCTGCTGGGGTCGATGCTGGGCGACACCGTGCGCGAACAGAACGGGGATGAGGTGTTCAGCCTCGTCGAACGGGCCCGGGTGGAGTCGTTCCGGGTGCGCCGTTCGGAGATCGATCGCGCCGAGTTGGCACGGCTGTTCGACGGAATCGACATCCACCGCGCCATTCCGGTGATCCGGGCGTTCAGCCACTTCGCTCTGCTGGCCAACGTCGCCGAGGACATTCACCGCGAGCGTCGCCGCGCCGTCCACGTCGCGGCGGGCGAGGCCCCGCTGGACAGCACTCTCGCGGCCACCTATCGCAAGCTCGACGCGGCCGACCTCGACGCCGGAGTCGTCGCCGAGGCACTCAGCGGCGCACTGGTGTCCCCGGTGATCACCGCGCATCCGACCGAGACCCGCCGCCGGACGATCTTCGACACCCAGAACCGGATCATCCGGTTGATGCGGATGCGCCTGCACGGCCGGGGGGAGACCGACGATGGCACACCGATCGAGACCGAACTGCGCCGCCAGATTCTCACCCTGTGGCAGAGCGCACTGATTCGCCTGTCGCGCTTGAAAGTTGCCGACGAGATCGCGGCCGGGCTGCGCTACTACCCGGCGGCGTTCTTCGAGGTGATTCCGAAGGTCAACGCCGAGGTGCGCGACGCGCTGCGAAGTCGCTGGCCGGATGCCGATCTGCTCGCCGAACCGATCGTGCGGCCGGGTTCGTGGATCGGCGGGGACCGCGACGGCAACCCCAACGTGACCGCCGATGTGGTGCGACTCGCCACCGGCGGCGCCGCCTTCACGGCACTGGCCCACTATTTCGACGAGCTGTTCGCCCTCGAACATGAACTCTCGATGTCGGCCAGGTTGGTGAAGGTCAATCCGGCACTCGATCAGTTGGCCGCCGGTTGCGGCGAGGCGGACCGCGCCGACGAGCCCTATCGGCGGGCCGTCCGGGTGGTGCGGGGCCGGCTCACCGCGACGGCCGCGGAGATCCTGGACCAGCAACCCGAGCACATCCTGGACCTGGGCCTGCCGGCTTATCCGACACCCGCCGAACTCAGCGCCGATCTGCACATCATCGACGCCTCGCTACGGGACCACGGCAGCGCAGTGCTGGCCGACGATCGGCTGGGAAGACTGCGGAATGCTCTGTCCGTCTTCGGTTTCCACCTCTGCGGACTGGACATGCGGCAGAACTCCGAGACCCATGAGCAGGTGGTCGCGGAGTTGCTGGCCTGGGCCGGTGTCCACCCCGACTACGCCGCACTGCCCGAAGCGCAGCGCGTGGAGTTGTTGGTCGGGGAGTTGTCCACCCGGCGCCCGCTGATTCGTGACGATGCCGACCTGTCGCCGCTGGCCCGCAAGGAACTCGACATCATCAACGCGGCCGCGCGGGCGGTGCGGGTGCTCGGGGCCGCGGCGGTGCCCGTGTACATCATCTCCATGTGCCAGTCGGTGTCAGACCTGCTGGAGGCCGGTCTGCTGCTGAAAGAAGCGGGACTGCTGGATGTTTCCGGTGACGGCAGGTACGCACCGGTCGGAATCGTGCCGTTGTTCGAGACGATCGACGACCTCCAGCGCGGTGCCGCGATCCTCGAGGCTGCTGTGCAGCTACCGCTCTACCGGGCCATGGTCGACGCCCGCGGCGGAACCCAGGAGGTGATGCTGGGCTACTCGGATTCCAACAAGGACGGCGGATACCTGGCGGCGAACTGGGCGCTCTACCGGGCCGAGCTTGATCTGGTGGAGTCGGCTCGCAAGACCGGAATTCGGTTGCGGCTCTTCCACGGTCGAGGGGGAACCATCGGCCGCGGCGGAGGCCCGAGTTACGATGCGATCCTGGCCCAGCCCCCCGGTGCGGTGAACGGCTCGCTGCGGATCACCGAACAGGGCGAGGTGATCGCAGCCAAGTACGCCGAACCCCGGATCGCCCATCGCAACCTGGAGAGCCTCATCGCGGCGACCCTGGAGTCCACGCTGCTCGACGTCGAGGGTCTCGGCGACATGGCCGAGCCCGCCTATCAGGTGCTCGACGAACTGGCCGCACTCGCGCAGCGTGCGTACTCCGAACTCGTTCACCACACACCGGGATTCGTGGAGTACTTCGAATCGTCCACCCCGGTCACCGAAATCGGCTCTCTGAACATCGGCAGCCGTCCGACCAGTCGAAAACCCACGACCTCGATCAGGGATCTCCGGGCCATCCCATGGGTGCTCGCCTGGAGCCAGTGCCGAGTGATGCTCCCCGGCTGGTACGGCACCGGCACGGCGGTCGAAGAGTGGATCGGTGAGGACCAGACGCGGGTCGAGATTCTGCGCGATCTCTACCAGAAGTGGCCGTTCTTCCGCACGGTGCTGTCCAACATGGCCCAGGTCCTGGCGAAGTCCGACATGGGTCTGGCGGCCCATTACTCGGAACTGGTCCCCGATGCCGAATTGCGCCAACGGGTTTTCCACAAGATCTCTGACGAGCACGAGCGCACGATCCGCATGCATCACCTCATCACCGGGCACGACGACCTACTCGCCGACAACCCGGCTCTGGCGCGGTCGGTGTTCAACCGATTCCCGTACCTCGAACCGCTCAACCACCTCCAGGTGGAGTTGCTGCGGCGTTACCGCTCCGGAGACGACGACGAACTGGTCCAGCGCGGCATCCTGCTGACCATGAGCGGGCTGGCCTCCGCCCTCCGCAACAGCGGGTAGGGCACTGCTGTCGTCCTGTGGCGGCGAGGGTGAGGGCTGATTCAGCGTTACTTTGTCCTTCGGCTGTGCGTGTTAGCTTTTGAGAGTGCGTAATGATCCAGGCCCGTCGGACGGGGCTTTCCACCAGCAGCCCTTAGCGGCGGCGCCCGCGCGGACCCCCTCACCCGCCCGCACGCCGACGCACGCGGCGCCCGAGCAGTCGTCGTTCCAGCTTGAGCGGGCGCGCGGTGACGCCGACGTACCAGGCGCCGGGCCGAGTTGGGGAGACACGACGGCCGCCCCCACCGAGGACCTGCACCTGGAGGGTTTGGGAGCGTCCCCGTCGGTGCCCGCTGCGACCCGGGTCTACGAGGACTGGCAGATGCCGGCCGTCGTCGAGGGCTCCGCTTATGAAGGCGGGGTGTTCGAGGGTCCGGTGTTCGAGGGCCAGCTCTACGCGGGACCGGGTTCTGAGGGTCCGCTTTACGCGGGACCGGGGTACGAGGGCGTGGCCTACGAGGGCCCCCGGCACGAGGGCCAGGTGCACGAGGGCTCGGTCTTCGAGGGTTACGTGCCCGCCCGGGTGCCGCTGGACCGGCTGGAGACCCGTCGCAAGTCGGTGGCGGCCAAGCAGGGGTGGCGGGGCCTGATCCACGGCGTGACCGGTATCAACCTGCCACCCGGCAAAGACGAGATCTATGAGATGGCGCTCAAGGAACGGGTTCAGCGCATGGTGCGCCGAACGTTCCCGATCGCCGTGCTCGGGGTCAAAGGAGGCGTCGGGAAGACCGTCGTCACCGAGGCGCTCGGCTCGACGTTCTCCGCGGTCCGCGGAGACCGGGTGATCGCCGTCGACCTCGATCCCGACGCGGGCAACCTCATCTCACGGCACGGTCGGGAGAGCGACCTCTCGATCACGGATCTGGTGGCCGACAGCGCACTGACCCGATACCTGGATGTGCGGGCACACACCAGCCAGAACAAGGCCACCCGGTTGGAGGTACTCACCGGTCCGGACTTCGCCCGCACGCCGATGCCGTTGATGAGCTCACAGGTCGACGCCGTTATGCCCGTGCTCACCGAGCACTACAGCCTGGTGCTGATGGACACCGGCACCGGTCTGAAGACCAACCTGATGTCCGCGGTCCTGGCACAGAGCCGCGCTCTGGTGATGGTGTCCAGCGCCTCCATCGACGCGCTGGAAGAAACCCAGGTGGGCCTGGAATGGCTGCGCAACAACGGGTATCAGAATCTGCTGGACACCATGGTTCTGGTGATCAACAACGTCCAGCGGGGCAAGCCCAACATTGATGTCCAGCGGGCGGTGAAACTGTTCTCCCGCCAGATCGGCCGGGAGCGGATCTTCGTGTTGCCGTTCGATTCCCACATCTTCGAGGGCGGTCAGATCACCCTGGAGTTGTTGAGCCCAGCCAGTCGCCGCCGCTATCTGGAATTGGCGGCCGCGATCTCCGAACTGTTCCCGAGGGTCGCCAACTAGCCTCAGCGCTTGGGGCGGAACACGTTCAGCACTCCGCGCACCGCCGACTCGGTGGCCACCACCGGTGACATCAAGCCCTCGGTGACGTCGACCATGCGCTCGACCCGGTCGACGATCCCTTCCATCCGGGTCAGTGTCGCGTTGAGCGCGGTCAGGGTCTTGTCGAAGTACTCCAGCGAACCTTCCAGACCGCCCACGGCCTTGTTCAGGCCCTCCAGGCTCTCTTCGAGGTCATCGAGGACGTGGTCGACCTGGTCGACGGTCTGGTCTGCGTTGAACGCAGCCTGAGCCAGGGTCCGGATCCGCTCGGCGGGGGAGCGGGGCGGTTGCTTATCATTCACGGTGTTCCTCCAGCTTGGTCGCAGCAGCTGCGTCGAGCAGCCACACTGTTGCCTCCCGGCCGATCGCGCCGGCGGCGGGAATGTCCGCCGGATCGGCGCCCCCGACGGCAGCGGCCACCGCATCGGCCTTCGCCTCGCCGGATACCACCAGCCACACCTCGCGTGACCGGCGAACGGCGGGCAGGGTCAGGGTTATCCGCTGTGGCGGGGGTTTGGGCGAGTCTGACACCCCGACCACCATGCGGGCGGTTTCGCGCACGGCGGGCGTGTGCGGAAACAGCGAGTTGATGTGGCCCTCGCCGCCCATCCCGAGCAGGTGGACGTCGAAATACGGTGTGGGACAGCCGGTTTCGAGATCAGCGAGCATGGCCTCGTAGGCTCGGGCGGCCGCGTCGAGATCGGCGCCGAACTCGCCGTCACTGGCCGGCATCGGGTGGACGTTCGCGGCGGGCACGTCGACGTGGTCGAGCAGCGCCTCTCTGGCCTGCTTGTCGTTGCGCTCGTCGTCGTCATGGGGAACGTAGCGTTCGTCACCCCAGAACAGGTGGACGCGCGACCAGTCCAGCGGGTGTTCGCCAAGTCGCCTGAGCAGACCTATCCCGGTCCCGCCTCCGGTGAGCACGATCATCGCCCGCCCACGGTCGGTGATGGCGGCGTCGACCGCGGCGGCCAGCCGGTCTCCGGCGGCGGCCACGAGGGCGTCGGTGTCGGGGTAGGTCTCGACGACCACCCCTGGAGTCGGCACAGCCTGACCCGGCACGGCTGCCACCGTCAGTCGCTTCCGCCAGTGGCGTACTGCACCTTGTCGATCCCGGCGAGTGCCTCGTGGTAGACCTCGTCGGCGTCGAGCCGGCGCAGATCCTCAGCGAGGCATTCCCGGGTCTCCCGGCGCGGCAGCGGAAGCTGGGCGTCGGGCCGTCCGGTACGGCTGAGGCTGGCGGTGCTTCCCGTCTGCGGGCGTTCGAGGGTGATGGTCTGGCTCGGCTGGATGAGTTCGACCTTGAGGTCGCCCACCTCACGGCGGACCGTGCCGTCGATGCGGCTTGCCAGCCAGCCGGCCAGAATATCCAGGGCGGGTTCGTCTTTGAGCCCGGAGACCACCGCAGAGGTGATCGGCTCATACGGCGGCTGCTCCAGGGCGGAGGCGAGCAGGGCGCGCCAGTAGGTGATCCGGCTCCAGGCCAGGTCGGTGTCACCCTGGGTGTACCCCTGCAACCTGCTGCGCAGCGTCGCCAGCGGGTTCTCCGCCCCGGTTGCGTCGGTGATCCGCCGGATCGCCAAGCGCCCCAACGGATCCCGCGCGGGGGTCTCCGGGGCGGCACCGGGCCACCAGACCACCACCGGGGTGTCGGGCAGCAGGAACGGCAGCACCACGCTGCTGGCATGAGCCGCGAGCGGACCGTGGGTTTTCAGGACCACAACCTCGCCGGCGCCGGCATCACCTCCCACACGCAGTTGGCCGTCCAGGCGGGGCTCTGTCGCCAGGCGATCGACGGGCACCACCACGATGATGCGGCAGGGGTGCTCTCGACTCGACGACACGGCCGCCTCGATGGAGTCCTCGAGGATCTCTTCCCTGTCGGGGGCCACCACCAAGGTCATCACCCGGCCGAGGGTGATCGCGCCACCCTCTTCGCGCAATAGGGTGATGCGCTTGTTGAGGTCGTTCGTCGTGGTTTCGGGCAGGTCGACGATCATTTAAGGACGCCTCCATTCGCGCCCGGAGCGCTCCAGCATCTCGAACGCCGAATCGGGCCCCCAGGTGCCCGACTCGTACGGGTCGGGCTTGCCATGGGCAGCCCAGTACTCCAGCACCGGATCCAGGATCTTCCAGGACAGTTCAACTTCTTCGTTCACTGGGAACAGCGATGGCTCGCCGAGCAGAACGTCGAGGATCAGCCGCTCATAAGCCTCGGGGGAGTCCTCGGCGAACGCCGAACCGTACGAGAAGTCCATGTTGACGTCGCGCACCTCCATGGTGCTGCCCGGCACCTTGGACCCGAACCGCAGCGTGATGCCCTCGTCGGGCTGTACCCGGATCACCAGGGCGTTCTGACCGAGTTCTTCGGTCATGGTGGCGTCGAAGGGCAGATGCGGCGCCCGCTTGAACAACAGGGCGATCTCAGTCACCCTGCGGCCCAACCGCTTTCCGGCGCGTAGATAGAACGGCACACCGGCCCACCGGCGGGTGTCGACCTCCAGGGTGATCGCCGCGAATGTCTCGGTGGTCGAGGTGTGCGAGAAGCCGTCCTCGTCGAGGAGGCCCACCACCTGCTCGCCGCCCTGCCATCCCGAGGCGTACTGCCCGCGCGAGGTGGTCAGGTCCAGCGGCTGGGCCAGCCGCGTGGCTCCGAGCACCTTGATCTTCTCGGCCCTGACCTCGCCGGGGCCGAAGTTCACCGGCTCCTCCAGTGCGGTCAGCGCCAGCAGCTGCAGTAGATGGTTCTGGATCACGTCGCGGGCGGCGCCGATGCCGTCGTAATATCCGGCCCGCCCGCCCAGACCGATGTCCTCGGCCATCGTGATCTGAACACTGTCGACGTAGTGGCTGTTCCAGATCGGCTCGAACAGTTCGTTGGCGAAGCGCAGCGCCAGGATGTTCTGCACCGTCTCCTTGCCGAGGTAGTGGTCGATGCGGAACACCGACTCTTCGGGGAAGACGCTGTTGACCACCCTGTTGAGGTCTTCGGCACTCTTCAGATCGTGGCCGAAGGGCTTCTCGATGACCACCCGGCTCCAGCGGCCGTCCCGCGGGCTGGCCAAGCCGGACTTCTTGAGCTGTTCGCAGACCTCCGGGAAGGCGCCCGGCGGGATCGACAGATAGAACGCGTGATTCCCGCCGGTACCGCGCTCGATGTCGAGTTTGTCCAGCGTCTCGGAAAGCCGCACGAAGGAGGCGTCGTCGTCGAAACTGCCCTGCACGAACCGGAATCCCTCGGCGAGCCTGTCCCAGACCTCCTGGCGGAACGGGGTGCGCGCGTGCGCTTTGACGGCGTCATACACGACCTTCCCGAAGTCCTCGTCGGCCCAGTCCCGGCGCGCGAACCCGATCAGGGAGAACGACGGCGGCAGCAGTCCGCGGTTGGCCAGGTCATAGATCGCCGGCATCAGCTTCTTCCGGGACAGGTCCCCGGTGACGCCGAAAATCACCACGCCGCACGGGCCGGCGATGCGTGGCATTCGCTTGTCCCGCTTGTCCCGCAGCGGGTTGTGCCATCCCTCCGGACCGGGATGCGGCGCCTCTGGAGAGTCGGTCATTTCGAGACGGCGTCCAGCGTGGCCTGGGTGGCGTCGAGCAACTCCTGCCAGGACTTCTCGAATTTATCGACGCCGTCCTCCTCGAGGAGGGTGAAGACGTCGGCCAGATCGATCCCCACGCCCTCGAGTTTGTCGAAGACGGCCTGGGCGGACTTCGCCGTGCCGGTGATGGTGTCGCCGGTGACGACGCCGTGGTCGGCGACGGCCTCCATGGTCTTCTCGGGCATGGTGTTCACCGTGTCCGGAGCGACGAGCTCGGTGACGTAGAGGGTGTCGGAGTAGTCGGGGTTCTTCACTCCGGTGGAGGCCCACAGCGGACGCTGGACCCAGGCACCCTCTTCGGACAGCGGCAGCCAGCGCTTGCTGGCGAAGACATCCTCGAAGGCGGCGTAGGCGAGCCGCGCATTGGCGACTCCGGCCAGTCCGCGCAGTGCCAGCGCCTCGGGCGTGCCGATCTGCTCCAGCCGCTTGTCGATCTCGGTGTCCACCCGGGACACGAAGAACGACGCGACGGAATGGATGGTGTTGAGATCGTGGCCTGCACGCAGCGCGGCTTCCAGCCCGTCGAGGTAGGCGTCCATCACGGCGCGATGGCGCTCGACGGAGAAGATCAGCGTCACGTTGACCGAAATGCCCTCGGCCAGAACGGCGCTGATCGCCGGCAGACCGGCCAGTGTGGCGGGGATCTTGATCAGCAGGTTCGGCCGGTCGACGATCTTCCACAGCTCGATGGCCTGGGCGATCGTCTGCTTGGTGTCATGCGCCAGGCGTGGGTCGACCTCGATCGAGACGCGCCCGTCGATTCCGTCGGAGGCCTCGTACTGCGGGTGCAGGACGTCGCAGGCCTCCCGGACGTCGTCGGTGGTGGCAGTGCGGATCACCGCGTCGACATCGGCGCCGCGGGCGGCGAGTTCGGCCACCTGATCGGCGTAGGCGGTGCCCTTCGACAGCGCCGCCTGGAAGATCGACGGATTGGTGGTCACGCCCACCACGCTGCGGGTGTCGATCAGCTCCTGCAGATTGCCCGATCGCAGGCGGTCCCGCGACAGGTCGTCGAGCCAGACGGACACACCCGCCGCCGACAAATCCGCAAGGTTCTTGTTCTGGGCCATGCTTTCTCCTTCTGGACTACAGAGATGGGATCTGGGGAGTTAGTTGTCGATTGCGCGTTCCGCGGCGGCCACGACCGCTTCCGGGGTGAATCCGAACTCGCGGAACAGAGTCTTGTCGTCCGCCGACTCGCCGAAGCGTTCGATGGAGACGATCTCGCCGGTGTCGCCGACGTACTTGTACCAACTCTGTGCGATTCCCGCCTCGACCGCCACGCGGGCCGGCACGTCCGGCGGCAGCACATGGTCGCGGTACTCCTGCGACTGGGCCTCGAACCACTCCACGCAGGGCATCGAGACGACACAGGCCTTGATGTCCTTGCCGGCCAACATCTTTGCCGCCTCGACTGCCAGTTGAACCTCGGATCCGGTGGCGATGATGATCACATCGGCGTCGGCCGATCCGCATTCGCCGAGTACATAACCGCCCCGAGCGACCCCCTCGCTGCTGGTGCCTTCGAGCACCGGCACTCCCTGGCGGGTCAGGATCAGGCCGGTCGGGCCGTTACCGCCGGTGCGCTCCAGGATGGCCCGCCACGCATAGGCCGTCTCGTTGGGGTCGGCCGGGCGGACCACCGAGAGCCGGGGGATCGCCCGTAAGGAGGCCAGGTGCTCGATCGGCTGGTGGGTGGGACCGTCCTCGCCCAGGCCGATCGAATCATGCGTCCACACGTAGATCGCGGGGATGTTCATCAGCGCGGCCAGTCGGACGGCGCCGCGCATATAGTCGGCGAACTGCAGGAAGGTTCCGCCGTAGGCGCGGGTCGGGCCGTGCAGCACGATGCCGGACAGGATCGCGCCCATGGCGTGCTCGCGGATGCCGAAGTGCAGGGTGCGGCCGTACCAGTCGGCGGTCCAGTCGTGGGTGGAGATCGACGGCGGGCCAAAGGACTTGGCCCCCTTGATCGTTGTGTTGTTGCTGCCGGCGAGGTCGGCCGAACCGCCCCACAGCTCGGGGAGCACCGGACCGATCGCCGAGAGGACGTCGCCGGAGGCTGCGCGGGTGGCCACGGCTTTGGAACCCGGCTCCCAATACGGAAGCGCGGTCTCCCAGCCGTCGGGCAGTGCGCCCGCGAGCAGCCGGTCCAGCAACGCCTTGCGCTCCGGTTCACGCTGGGCCCACGCGTCGAACTCGGTCTGCCACGCGCCGTGCGCCGCCCGGCCCCGGTCGACCAGCCCGCGGGTGTGGGCGATCACGTCGTCGGCGACGTCGAAACTCTTGTCCGGGTCGAAGCCGAGCACCTTCTTGGTGGCAGCCACCTCATCGGGGCCCAGCGCTGAGCCGTGCACGCCGCCGGTGTTCATCTTGGTCGGGGCCGGATAACCGATGATCGTGCGCAGCGCGATGAAGGACGGCTTGTCGGTGACCTTCTTCGCGGCGGCGATCGCCTCTTCAATACCGGTGACGTTCTCGCCACCCTCGACCCGTTGTACATGCCAGCCGTAGGCCTCGTAACGGGCCGGGGTGTCCTCGGTGAAGGCGATCTTGGTGTCGTGCTCGATCGAGATCTCGTTGTCGTCCCAGATCACGATGAGGTTGCCCAACTGCTGGGTGCCCGCCAGCGAGCACGCCTCGCTGGTGACGCCCTCCTCCATGTCGCCGTCGGAGGCGATGACATAGATGTGGTGGTCGAACGGGCTGGTGCCGGCCGGTGCATCGGGGTCGAACAGCCCGCGCTCGTACCGCGAGGCCATCGCCATGCCGACCGCCGAGGCCAGGCCCTGACCCAGCGGGCCGGTGGTGATCTCCACACCTTTGGTGTGCCCGTACTCGGGATGCCCCGGGGTCTTCGCGCCCCAGGTGCGCAGCGCCTCGATGTCGGACAATTCGAGTCCGAACCCGCCCATATAGAGCTGCAGATACAGGGTCAGGCTGGAGTGTCCGCAGGACAGCACGAACCGGTCGCGGCCCAACCATGCGGTGTCACTGGGATCGTGACGCATCACCCGCTGGAACAGCGTGTATGCCACCGGGGCCAGGCTCATGGCCGTACCGGGATGGCCATTGCCGACCTTCTGGACGGCGTCGGCGGCCAGCACTCGAACCGTGTCGACGGCGCGGGTGTCGAGCTCGCTCCAGTTGTCGGGATGATGGGGCTGGGTCAGCGCGGAAATGTCGTCGAGCGTTGTCACGAACTTTCTCACTCCTGGAAGGTCGAATCAGTCGGCACCTGAGTCCAGTGCCCACCCTAGAGCGGGAATCGGCCCCGCAAGTACCAAATCGGCTGCCTAGCGGTCTACCATCCTGTGTAGTAGAAGGTGGACGGCAATCCGCAGTCTGTTCTTCTTAAATGGTCAAGGGAGTCGACTGCGTGAGAATTCGCGAAGCCAATCCCGTCGGCGATCCCGGCGGTGCCGATTCCACGGCCGTGGCGAGTTCCAAGGCGCCAAGCCGCCTGCGTAGTTCGCTGTTGGGC
>CAIOYU010000110.1 GCA_903862565.1 uncultured Actinomycetes bacterium
GGGCCTTGCTGTTTGTCGAGGATGTAGAACGCGACCCGGCTGATGGTCGAGGGATCCAGACTCTGCGGCGCCTCAGGTGCAGGATCGAGGCGAAAGCCCACCGGCTCGAAGCCGCCGATGGGCAGTGTGTAGGTCCGCCACGCGCCTGCCTCGGTGGAGAACCGCTGGATGTAGGACCAGGGCTGGCCTGCGGTCTCCACCTTCAGCAGGTAGGTCTTGCCGTCGCCACGGGCTCGCACGCCGAGTGACGTCGCGCCGGTGGCCCGTCGCCCGATGTCGGGGTCCTGCGGGCCGCGGGCCGACGCGAACCCGCCGTTGTTCTCCAGCGAGATGCTCCCCGAGAACATGAGGCCACCGTCACCGAAGGTGACCGTCGAGGTGGAGAGACCGCCCATCACGGGATCGTTGACCGTTGTCCAGGCGCCCACCGCCGCAGCATCGTCGAGCCCGACGAGAACGACATCGGTACCTGCCGGCCCGAGCGCCGGGGCGGACGACCCAGGAGGTTGCGGCGCAGTCGTCGTGTCGTCGGCCCGAGCGATTCGTTCAGGGCTTCCCAATGACACGGCCAGAAGGGCCAGCAAAGCAATCGGGGTCCCTGCCCGCGTTCGCCGCCACCCTTGGTCGCCACACGCACCGCCACGCCTCATCTCATCAATGTACGGGGAGTGATGGGATCTGAGCAGGCGGTTCTCCCCGGCAGGCAGTCCGGCGGGACCTATACTTCGGCGATGGTGGGCGAGCAAAGCAATACCGAGGCCGACGAACCGCGGCACCCTCAGCCGGCTGGGCCAAGTCTGGGATCGCGAGTGAACGCCGTCGCTCACCGGCTCATCGCGGCTGTGATCGTCGTGGCTGCACTGGTGGGCGCATATTTTCTCCTGGAAGCCTTCCTGCCCCGCTGGTGGGCGCAGCAGGTCGGGCGCGGCGTCGGAGGCGAATTCGGCCGGGCGATCGGTTCGGGGCTGGTGATCGGATTCGTGTGCACGTTCATCCCCATCCTGCTGATCGTGTTCGCCGTGATCAGCCGGGGCCGGCTCAGGAATGTGCCGGCCGTGGTGTGCGCCGTGGGGGCGATCGTCGTGGCCATCCCGAATCTGCTGACTTTGGCGGTGGTCGCCGGTAGAGGCAACGGTTCTCATGCCGGCCAGCGCATCTTCGACGTCGACGCGCCAGGGTTCCGTGGCGCAACCTTGGGCGGTGCGATCGCCGGGGCGCTCGTGGCCGCGGTCGCGGCGTACTTCATCTGGGGATACCGCCGGCGTGGACGCAAGCTGCACGAGGCGCGCCAGGCTCAGGGGTAGGCGTCAGTCGAGTGGCTCACCCCTTGATTGAGGAGCCTTGCAGAGGTCTGCTCGCATTTTTTCTGCCAGGCTCCTCAACCAACGAGGGGCGGCCGGGCGGCTGGTCATCAGGTGCAACCTGCTGACCAGTGCTGTCCGGCTATGATCGGCGAATTCCGCTGAGTGATCGGAGCGCAATGTGAGTACCCCGCCGTACGGGTCCTATCCCGAGGGCCGGTCCGCGGGGACGCCCCCGCCGATCAAGTATGTCTGGCCAAAGCGGATCGCCGTCATCGTCGCCGGGCTGGCACTCGTGGGCGGGATCGGCTTCGGGGTCAAATCCCTTTTCCACAAAGACGACACGGCAACCACGAGCCAGGTGTCGGTTCAGTCGGCACCTCCGGCGCCCGGGGCCTCGCAGGCGCCGGCGCCCGAGGCCTCGGAGGCTTCCAAGGCCCCGACGGCGCCTATGAAGCTCAGCTACGCCGTCACCGATTCCGCCAGAGCGTTGAGCGACGAGCAGACCGCCGAGGTGAAGTCCGCCGTCAAGAGCCTGCAGGACGCCCGCGAAGTCCGGTTGTGGGTGGTCTATGTCGACGCCTTCGATGGCCCACCCGGGGAGTGGGCCCGCAAGACCCGTTCGCTCACCAAGATGGGGGAGCGCGACGCCATCCTCGCCATCGCGACCAAACAGCGGAAGTATGCCTTCCTGGTCGCCCCAGCTGCCGCAAA
>CAIOYU010000111.1 GCA_903862565.1 uncultured Actinomycetes bacterium
GCGACTCCACAACGGGCTGCTCAGCAGGCTGTTCCGCGGTGGGGTCGGCCGCTGCGGGCGCCGCGAGCACCAGGGCGGCGGCCAGCGCGGCAAGCACAGCCGGTGATTTCTGCATCGGGATCCTCGTCGTTCAGTGCGGCATCACGCCGTCGTTCTGACACCGTAGTACCGACGATGAGCGGTGCTGTCGGTTAGGTTCGGACCAGCGGGTCGCGGGTGCCGCGGTGGACCGAAGGAGGGATCTGCCATGACGACTTTCCTGGGAGGTCTGCGCCGCTGTGTCGGTGTGCCGGTGATCGCACTGGCGCTCGCCTCGCCGGCATCGGCTGACCCCCCGAGCATCGAGCCCGGGATGGAGTCGGCCGCGTTGACCGTCGAGGCGCTCCAGTCGAATGGGTATGACGTCGTCGTTCAATACATCCACGGCACCCCAAGCGGTCTGTCGTCGTGCACGGTGACTGATATCGACAAGGGAATTGCCGGCTCTGAACCGATCGCCTACGTCAGCGTCGACTGCCCCGATTGACCAAGGTCGCGATTGACCGTCAGCCCTCCGGCACGATGATCGGGGGCGCAGCGGCCGGCGCCACCGCCTCGGCTGGCGGAGCCATGAACTGTTCGATGCCGGCCGGGATCGCCGTGCCGGGTGGCGGCGCCGTTCCCGGCAGCGGTTGCCCCAACTCGCTCCCGGGCATCCGGCCGAGTGATCCGTGGAGCATCGCGTGCAGACCCTTGAGCGCGTCGACCCGCGCGAAAGGGCCGGCCGGAACATCGGTCTGGAGAACGTAGGGCGATGCCTCATCACCGGAGGGCATCCGGTAGTTGTGCGCCATCAGGGACGACACGTCGGCCAGCGGATTCACCGCGGACGGCGCGCTCAGGCCCACGGCGTGGCCCACCGCCGAGAGGCCGCCGTTGTCGGTGAGCAGGCTGGCCAGCGCCCCTGCCGGATCGGCCTTGCTCTGCTGGGACGCGACGGCGAACGGGTCGGTGACAGGCAGCGGCGCGTCAACGGCCTGCACCGGGACGGCCTGCGCCGGGTCGACGAGCGCCGGATCCGGCACAGCGGGATCTGCGGTCGCGAGGCCGGATCCCAGCACCGTCCCGCCGAGGAATACCGCCACCAGGGCGACAACATAGCGAGGCATGGCGATCAGAAGACCTTGGTGACGCCGTAGTAGGCCACGATGTCGTCGTCGTCGGTGCCTGAGCTGGTCAGGATCGCGTAGGACCGCAGGGACGAGGCGCCGACGCAGTTGTCCACCTTGATGTGGATGTCGCGCACCGTAACCCGCACTGAGGTTCCCTTGAAGGTCTTCTTGTCGACCACCACGTTGGTCACGGTCCCGGGCCGGGGTTCGACCTCGAACTGACCCTGGGCCTGGATGGCGATGGACGGCGGCAGGATCACACCGGCGGCGCCGAAGTTGGTGTTGCCGAGGACGCCGGTCAGGCCGCCGTTCAGCTTCACCTTGTCCATTTCCACACCGCAGCCGATCTGGTACCCGACCTCGAGCGTGCCGCCGGCCACCGAACCGGTGGTGTTACCGGTGAAGGTGCCGCCCACCAGCCAGTCCCGGGCGGCCAGTGAGGTGGTCAACGGGGCGATCGGCAGCTGGGTTTCGTTCTTGCCGACGACGGTCAGCGTCCGGCCGTCACCGGTCTTGGCGACGCCGGGCCCTTCGGATGCGACCACTCCGGTGTCGCCAGGCTCGGCTGCCGGAGCGGGAGCGGGAGCGGCAGCGGCCAGCGGCGCCGCCTCAGCGGCTGCGGGCGGCGGGGCCACCGGGTCGGCTGCGGGTTCGGCCAGTGCCGCGGGTGCGGTACCGACGGCCAGAACCAGGCCGGCAGTTGCGAGGGCGAGTCGATGCATGGGTCGGGAGTGCCTTTCCATCAGACGGCCCTGGTGACGCCGTAGTAGGTCACCACGTCGTCGGTGTTGTCGGTGGCGCTGGTGAAGGTGGCGAAGGACCGGATGAAGGACTGGCCCGCGCAACCGTCGATCTTGATGCGGAATCCGGTGATGTTGATGTGTGACTTGGTGCCCTTGAAGGACTTCTTGCCGACCGGGACGACGTTGATCGTGCCCGGCTTGAGGTCGATCTTCATCTGCTCGCCCGCCTGCGCGCCGAGGATCAGGGGAAAGATCGAGCCGGTGGCGAACGGGATGCCGAGGCCACCGATACCTGTGACGGAGGTGATCGATTCGATGTCGTCCTGGGTGATGCCGCACCCGATCTGGTAGCCGGCCTCCAGCGTGCCGCCGGAGAGCTTGGTCTTTCCGGCACCGGTCACGGTGCCTTCGAAGCTGCCGTCGACGAGGTACTCCCGCGACCACGGGGAGTTCGTCAGCGAGGCCACCGGTTCGAGTGACTCGTTCTTGGCCAAGACCGTCAGCACCCAGCCGTCGGGTGTGGTCAGGGTGCCCGGCGATGCCGACGCGATGGGTGCGGCGGCCGCCCCTGGGACCGGCGGCGCGGGCTTCGGCGGTGCCGCGTTGGCGGCGGGCTGAACCGGGGGATCGGCCGGCGGATCCGCCAGCCCCTGCGGTGCGGTCGCGGTGGCGGCCAGTAGGCAGAGGCCGAACAGCGCGGCGGTTCGGTTCTTCATGCGGACAGTCGCCTCTCGATCGAGATCTGGTCGTGATTCTCTCTTTGCGTTCGCGCGATCATAATCTCCGTCTCAGGTTGCCAGTCGGCAAACATGCCGCTAACCGCCGGTGCAACGTTCCCGTCCATCAGTGTGGCCGATCTTCGCGGTTCGCTCGCCGCCCCTGTCGGGGGTAGCCTCGGGGCGTCTCGATAGCTGTGTAACGATTCGAGGGGTCCGATGAACCACGACCGTGCGCGAATGTTTCGCGCTGCAGTTTTTGTCGGTGTGCTGGCGGTTCTGCCCGCCGTGACCGGTATCCACATCGCCTGGGCGGACCCTGACGATCCCGCCGATGTCGCCGGAGTGGACGTTGCGGGGCCCCCGGCCCCGCGTGCGCCCGGGCCTGCCCCGGTGGCCGCCCC
>CAIOYU010000112.1 GCA_903862565.1 uncultured Actinomycetes bacterium
AGACATACGACGGTTCGGCGAAGTACGTGCTGCGCTTCGACAAAGGAAAGCTGCCGCCGGTCAAGGCTTTCTGGTCGCTGACCATGTACGGCGCGGACTACTTCTTCGTCGACAATCCGCTGAACAGGTACACGCTGAGTCAGCGCAACGACCTGAAGGCGAACCCTGACGGGTCGGTGGACCTCTATATCCAGGCTGACAACCCGGGGCCGGACAAGGAGTCCAATTGGGTTCCCGCACCGAAGGACACGTTCGTCCTCATGCTCAGGTTGTACTGGCCGACCGAGACCCCACCGTCGCTGTTCGACGGCAGCTGGTTGCCGCCGCAGGTCATCAAGGTCGGCTGATCGGGCTCGACCTCAACGCACACTTTCCCCTCACCCAGCTGCCGGATTGTGTTGGCGAGGCGTTCAATTTCCCTCGTTACGCTCGGCGCATGAGCGAGCTGCGGCGTCGTGACCCGGTGAGGAACATCCGGTATGGGCAGTCATGCAGTTGCGGTGGATATTGCGATCACCCGGAGGGTTGGACCGAAGCCTGGGACGACGACGACTGGTCCGACGACGACTGGGACGACGACTGGGACGACAACTGGGCTGACGACCAGGTAGAGGACGAGGACGATCCAGACGACGACGGCATGGCGGAGCCGGAATCGAGGGAACCCGAAGGTTGGACCGCCCCTGACTTTGCTGCAGCAGCGTTAGCGATGGCCGCCGCAATCGGCCTCGCCATCTTCGCCGGCGGGCGCTCGTTCGGGTCCAGGTAGCTCCGCGTTCGCGCGCCGGCCTGTCAGTACCTGTGGCAGTTGTTGACGGCTCGGCCGATCGGACCGACAGACGAGTCCATGATGTCGCTGCTGACACCCGCCCACTGTCCGTAGCCCAGGGTCTGCTCCAGGGTGTTCACCTGATCCTGACGCTGGCCCGGAGGAGCGGCCAGCACCACGGCAAGCCCGACCCGCAACTCTTCCTCCATCTTCGGATCGCTGTTGATCCGGCCCCAGATCATCGGGTCGTTCTGCTGGATCGACGACATGATCTGCTGGTCAGAGCACGTGGTGCTGTTCAGATCGTCGGCATGGGCCGGTCCTGCCACCGCTATGGCAAGACAGGCGAGGCCGGCCGCCGTGCCCAACCGCGAAAGCCCTCGCACGCCCTTATTCATTCCACTCATGCCGGGAAGTTTACCGGCGTCGACCGGCCACCCCGATTCGCCGTACCCTCGGGAGTCGGTAATCGTCGAGGAGTCGCCCATGTCAACACCGTTTGACGCTGTCAACTTCACTCACGGGCCGGCCATGAAGAACCGATTCATGTTGTCGCCCCTGACCAATCAGCAGAGCAATCCCGACGGAACGCTCTCCGATGACGAGGAGCGCTGGTTGACGATGCGCGCCGCGGGCGGTTTCGGTATGACCATGACGTGCGCGAGCCACGTCGACCCGCGCGGTCAGGGCTTCCCGGGGCAGCTGGGCTGCTTCAGCGACGACCATCTGCCCGGCCTGACGCGCCTGGCGGCGGGGATTCGCGCGCAGGGGAGCGTGGCGATCGTCCAGCTGCACCACGCGGGCCGCCGTGCGCCCGCTGAGCTCATCGGTGCGGTGCCCGTCGCTCCCGCCGACGACGCCAAGGCCGGGGCCCGCCGGATGACGACCGAGGAGGTGCACGCCGTCATCGAGTCGTTCATCGCGGCCGCAGCACGCTGCGATGAGGCCGGATTCGACGGCGTCGAACTCCACGGCGCCCACGACTACCTGCTCTGCCAGTTCCTCAGCGCCGAGTTCAACGACCGAACCGATGACTACGGCGGAAGCCGCGACGCACGATTCCGCATCGTCGAGGAGATCATCGCGGGCATCCGCCGGCGGTGCCGCCCGGACTTCATCCTGGGGGTGCGGCTCTCACCGGAGCGGTTCGACCTCGCCACCGCCGATATCATCGACGCCTTCGAACGGCTGGTGGCAACACAGACAATCGATTTCATCGACCTCTCGCTCTGGGACGTGTTCAAGGACGCAATCGACCCGCACTTCGCACCCCGGCCGCTGCTCGAGCTGTTCACCGCCCTGGACCGGGGACCGGTTCGGCTCGCCGCCGCCGGCCACCTTTACTCGGGATCAGACGTGCAGCGCGCCCTGGATCTGGGCGCCGACATCGTGGCCATCGGCCGTGCGGCGATCACCAACCACGACTTCCCACTGCTGGTCCAGGCCGATCCCACGGCGGCTATGCGGGAACGTCCCGTAGCGCGGCAGGTCCTCGCCGCAGAAGGACTCGGGCCGGCATTTCTGGACTACATGGCGACCTGGAAAGGCTTCGTCGGCGGGTAGCGGCCGCACCGCGGCCCCGAGTAAACGGTGTTGCCGCGCTCTCTCAGTCGATCCCGCCATGATCGGTGCCGAATTGGGGCCAGTAGTTGTGCACGATCCCGATGATGAGCGCCGTGCTCATGCCCACCAGGATGATCCCGTTGAGGGCCTCCAGAGCGCCCATCACCTGCCATTGGTACGGCAGTTCCACGGAGGTGCCGAACGTCGTCATCGCCGACAGCGAGTACAGCAGCGCGTCATTGAGTGAGCCGACTGCACCGGCCCGCACGTACACCACCGCCCACAGTGCGGACTCCAGTCCGTGCAGAGCAACCAGCGCCAATCCGGCGACGGCGATGTGACAGGTCAGGAAGACACCCGCGCGCCAATTCGACGGCTTCGTCTTCACGAGCCAGTTCCGAACACGCTTCGGGGTGATCCCGATCGTGACCACCCCGGTTGTGTGGATCGCCATTGTGAGCACGATGAGCCCGAGTCCGTAGGCCCAGCTGGCCCCATCAGACATCCCGTCCCCTCATCTTTGTGACCGGTCCCGCCGGGCTGAGCCATTCATGACTCGTCGTCAT
>CAIOYU010000113.1 GCA_903862565.1 uncultured Actinomycetes bacterium
CACCGCGCAGCTGTCGCTGGATGGCCTGGCGCGCAACAAGATGCGCGTCGTCCCCGGGGTGACATCCAAGGCCATGTCCGTGGCCAGCGGCTATGCCCCGCGCGCGATCGTCACGCCAATCGTGGGGATGGTCTACAAGAAGCTCGGCGGAGACTGAGCCTTCGGGCTCAGCGGCGTCGGCGGCCGGTGCCGAAGATGCTGCGGGTGATCTCCCGGCCGATGACGGTGCCCGCCGAACGCATCGCACTCTTGAACGCCGGGTTGTCCATCATCTGATCGAGCATGCCCGGCTCCGCCTTCTGCACAGGTTCAGGCATCGGCGGCAAGTCGATCCCGGTCGGCATGATGGGCGGCAGGTCCATCGGCGCGTCGGCTGTACCACCGGCCGCCGGTGGCGGCGCCATCTTCGCGGCCAGCATCTCGTAGGCCGACTCGCGGTCGACGGTGGGCCCGTACTTGAGGAACAGCGGGCTGGCCTGCGCGGCGGCCTTGATGTAGTCCGGACCGATGCTCGCCATCAGCGAGCGCGGTGACCGCAGCCGGGTCCAGGCGACCGGAGTGGGCGCGCCCCGCTCGGAGAGGACGGTGACGATGGCCTCGCCGATCCCCAACGCCGTCAGGTCCGTGGCCAGGTCGTAGACGTCGGTCTTGGGATAGGTGCGGACGGTCTTCGACAGCGCTTGCTGGTCGTCGGGGGTGAACGCCCGCAGTGCGTGCTGCACCCGGGCACCCAACTGCGACAGCACAGAGTTGGGCACGTCGGTGGGTAACTGGGTGCAGAAGAACACGCCGACGCCCTTGGAGCGGATGAGTTTGACGGTCTGCTCGACCTGGTCGAGGAACGCCTTGGAGGCGTCCTTGAACAGCAGGTGGGCCTCGTCGAAGAAGAACACGAGTTTGGGCTTGTCGACGTCGCCGACCTCGGGCAGATAGGTGAAGAGGTCGGCCAGCACCCACATCAGGAACGTCGAGAACATGACCGGACGCGCAGCCTGGTCGCCGAACTCGAAGAGGGTGATGATCCCGCGACCCTGAGCGTCGACCCGGATCAGGTCTTCCGGCTTCAGGTCGGGTTCCCCGAAGAACGTGTCACCGCCCTCGGCCTCGAGGTTGATCAGTGCCCGCAGGATCACCCCGGCGGTCTGACTCGACACCGCGCCAAGGCTCTTCAGTTGGGCCTTGCCCTCGTCGGTGTTGGTCAGGAAGGAGATCACCTGCCGCAGGTCCTTGAGATCCAGCAGCGGCAGGCCCTGCTTGTCTGCGTAGTGGAAGATCAAACCCAGGCTGGACTCCTGAGTCTGGCTGAGGCCCAACACCTTTGACAGCAGAATCGGGCCGAACGCGGTGATGGTGGCTCGCACGGGAACCCCGATACCCCCAGTGCCCAGCGACAGGAATTCCACCGGGTATGGCGTGCCGACCCACTGGTCGCCGGTGTCGTGAGCGCGCTCGTTGACCTTGTCATTGGCCTCACCCGGGCGGGACAGACCAGACAGGTCGCCCTTGACGTCGGCCATCACCACGGGCACGCCGGCGGCGGAGAGTTGCTCGGCGATCACCTGCAGGGTCTTGGTCTTGCCGGTACCCGTCGCACCGGCCACCAGGCCGTGGCGGTTCATCATCGCCAGCGGGATGCGGATCTGGGCCGAGGGGTCGACCTGACCGCCCACCACCACAGAACCCAACTCAAGCGCCTGCCCGGTGGTCGCGTACCCGGCGGCGATCTGCTGGGCCGGTGTCTCTGCGGCGTCGGTCATAGGAACCCTTCCGTCGTTGAACACAGTTTTCAGCCGCTACGAGACTACTTGGTCACCTGCGAATACTGTTGACCGCTGTGCGCGATGAATTGGTGTGGATCGACTGTGAGATGACCGGTCTGGACCTGCGGTCCGATCGGCTGATCGAGATCGCGGCTCTGGTGACCGACGCCGAACTCAATGTGCTCGGCGACGGGGTCGACGTGGTGATCCACGCCGACGACGCGGCCCTCGACGGGATGGTTGAGGTCGTGGCGCGGATGCACCGCAGTTCCGGTCTGACCGAGGAGGTCAGGGCGTCGACCATCGACCTGGCCACTGCGGAAAAGATGGTGCTCGATTACATCCGCTCCCACGTCAAGACGGCCAAGACGGCGCCCCTGGCCGGGAATTCGATCGCCACCGACCGTGGTTTTATCGCTCGGGACATGCCGGCGCTCGATGACTTCCTGCACTACCGCATGATCGACGTCAGCTCGATCAAGGAGTTGTGCCGACGGTGGTACCCGCGGATCTACTACGGGCAGCCGGACAAGGGCCTGGCACATCGGGCGCTGGCCGACATCGAAGAGTCGATCCGCGAACTGCGGTACTACCGCCGCACGGCCTTCGTCCCCCAACCGGGGCCGTCGAACACCGAGATCGTCGAGGCCGTGGCGGAGTTGAAAGCGGAACGGGAAACCGATTCGGCCGACGGAGCAAGAAGCGGTTAGAATCGTCAGGCTGCCTCACGGCGGCGATGGTGGCTGTAGTTCAGTTGGTAGAGCACCAGGTTGTGATCCTGGCTGTCGCGGGTTCGAGTCCCGTCAGCCACCCAGATGCGGAAAACCGCCCCTGAGCAGTTGAGGGGCGGTTTTCCGCCGGTGCGCCCACGCCGGAGACGAGCGCGTTGCCACCGTTGCCGCCGTCACCCTTCAGCCACAACGCATCTCCGCCGTTTCCGCCGTCGCCTTTCCCGGCGATCGGGCGGATCGCCGTGAGTATGTTCGACTTGCCCTCGACGGCGCCCATTGCCTGCTCCTCGCGTCCCGGCGGCATCCCGCCGCGCTGATATATCGCTGTGAAAGACAGCTAGCGAGCGAAACAGTAACACCGAAATATCCGCTTAAGCGGACATAAAACCGAGGAGTGACCTGAGGGCTGCGCGGGATCGCCAGGCCGACCCGGGCGGCAGTGTGTCAATGCCGAGGGCGCACGCGTCTCAGGACGTATCGGCCAGCCTGGTGAGTTCAGACTTACGGTGTCGCCACGATAACGCGCACGCCACTGACCCGACGATGATCGCAATGTAGGCCATCGGCCATGCCACCCGCAGGACGAGCTCGCTTC
>CAIOYU010000114.1 GCA_903862565.1 uncultured Actinomycetes bacterium
CAGCCGACGCCGGTGCCATCGCCTCGGCACCCGGGCGGCTACGCCAGATCGGTTCGGTATCTTTCACTCGGCCGGACCGCTTCGAAGACGCCGTCGACCTGCTTGCCCGCCAAAATTTTTCGGCTCTGATCACCCACCGGTTTCCGCTCGGCAGCGTTCGCGAGGCACTGGACCTGCTGGCCGGCACCCGTGAGTGCGGAAAGGTGATGTTGACACCGCGCGGCGAGATCAGCTGAGGGTCAGCCGCAGAGACTCTCGGCGTCGGGCCAGCACGCTGGGCAGCCACGGGCCGACCTCGGCGGCGTCGATCCACTCGGTCCGGTCCAGCAGCATCGTCAGCACTGTAACCGCCTCAAGCCGGGCCAGCGGCGCGCCCAGACAGAAGTGGATTCCCTTGCCAAAGCTCATGTGCCCCTTGCTGACCGGGCGATCCAGCCGGAAGTCATCCGGATCCTCGACGTGGGCGGGGTCGCGGTTGGCGGACCCCCACAGCGGCAACACCCGGGAGTCTTTCGGCACCGCGGTACCCGCCACCTGGGTGTCGGCCAGCACATGGCGGTAGTGGGCACGGAACGGCGGCTCCAGTCGCAGAGTCTCCTCAATGAACACCCCGAGCAGATCGGGCCGCTCGCGTAGCAGGCGCTGCAACGGCGGGTTGGTGGCCAGGGTCGCCACCGCGGTGCCCAGCAGCGAGGCCGTCGACTCCCCACCCGCGCTGAACAGCGAGACCAGGATCAGCCGGGCCGTGAACTCGTCGAGTTCACCCGCCCTGCACGCGGTGGCCAGCACGCCCATCAGGTCGTCATCGGGGTAGGCCCCCCGAATTTCGTTGCCGGCCAGCCGCAGTCGCGCCGCGAGATAGCCGCTCAATTCGCCAATGGCGGCCATCGACGCGGCCAGGTCGCTGGCCGACATCAGCCCGTCGAGCAGTTGGGTGCTCGCGTATCCCCAGCGGGCCAACTGATCGGCGTCGGCTTCGGGGACTCCGATGAGATGTGCGACGACGATCATCGGCAACCGGTTGGCGACGGCGTCCATCCACTCCACGGTGCCGTCTCCGGTAATCGACGGTGACGTCCAGAGCTCGTCGAACACCCGGGCGATCAGTGGCTGCAACGCCTGCACCCGCTTGGCGGTGAAGTGGGCGAGCAGCAGCTTGCGGTGCGCGGCGTGCACCGGGTCGTCGGCGGTGACCAGGATGTGTGTGGGGCCGCCGACAGCGCCCATCGAGAATGAGCCGATCCCGGCCTGCGAGGTGTAGGTCATCGTCGCGGTGAGGTTCGACGAGAACACTGCTGGCCGGCTGACCACATCGGTGACCGACGCCCAGTCGCTGGCAAGGTAGAACCGCGAGTCGCCCAGCCGATGAACCCCGCCCTCGGCACGCAGCCGGGCGTAGAGCGGATAGGGATTTTGGATCGCCGCGTCGCTGAAGAACTCAGCCGGGTCCAGCGTCGCGGTCATGGTCACGACCTTAGGGCGAGGACGCCCGCCGCGCGGCGGATGGCTCGGCCCTCGTCTACGCCTCTGTGTGAGAAGAGTCAAAGTGTCAATTACCGTCACACCACGAGGCACCGCACTCTGACCACTCAGGGTCACAGCGTGGGCGCACGCGTCTCAGGACGTATCGGCCAGCCTGGTGAGTTCAGACTTACGGTGTCGCCACGATAACGCGCACGCCACTGACCCGACGATGATCGCAATGTAGGCCATCGGCCATGCCACCCGCAGGACGAGCTCGCTTC